>JBLRWT010000135.1:0-6035 GCA_047921095.1 Wenzhouxiangella sp.
GTGTACATCAGGGTCACCGCAACCGCGACGCTGCCCTCCGCGATGCTGAGGAAATAGAAGGAGAAATTGCCAGCTACCCCAACACCTGCGATCACGGACCAGAACCATAACCGCCGACTGCCCAATCCGCTTCCGGCCGGGCGCAATGCGAGCCAGACAAGAACGAACAACAGCCCGATCGCGCCCCGATACAGCGAGATCACGACCGGGCTCCAACCCTCGGCCGTGAGGATGCCGCCGATGCCGCCCGACAGCCCCCAGCATAGTGCAGCAAGCACCACGAACATCGTACCCAGCCTCGCAGATGTACTTGATCTAATCGGTGGCGGTTGCATCGGACTTCCTCACTCCAGCAACTTCAAGCCCTTGGCATGGTCGGGCAAACTGCTGTTCCAATTAATTTTCGGCTAAACGCGGGCGGGCTCTACCGGGGTCCGTACGCTTACTCCTCGACCAGCTCACTCGCAGACTTTACCTTGACCCACGGCTGCGCGCGCAGATCGGCTTCTGTGAAGGGTCGGTGTGCCGAACCGACGATGAAGATGACGCGCTCATCCGGGCCTTTTGCCAGCGCTCGAAACAACTCCGCGGAGATCTGGGCTGTGCGCGCATGCCAGTACATCAGCCGCCGTTGAAATGCTCCTGCCTCGTTGTCAAACTCCCGAAGCGTTTCCCATTGCAGGCGCCGATCGAGCTCCGTGAACTCATCGCTGTTGAAAAAACGGAGCATCGCGGTGAGGGCCTGCGGACCGCTATCGGGCTGCCACTCCTGTGTCCACCGCTTGATAAGCATTTCAAACCTGGCACGGACCTCGGGACTTTCCAGTATCTCGTCACCGTCGTACTTCCGCGCGGCCTGCATTCCTCGAGTCTCATCTTCTTGCGAATCCGCAGTACAAAGCTGATGCAATCCCGCCTTCCGAGCCAGCGGCACTCCTAGTGAATAGACCTCGTGAACCGAATGAAGCGCCTCCTCCAGGCGGCTTGCGGTGTGCTCGCCCAAATTCTCTGCCGCCTCTTTGCGCTCCGCCTCATCGAGATAAGACCAGTTCAGCACAGCGGAGTGGAATTCGTAGCCGGCAAGCTGCAGACCGATGGCCTGGATCTGTTCGGCCACATCGAGTTCGTTCCAGCGCGAAACGAGCCGTGCACCCTCGTCGCGCGCGTCTGCAGGCCGTCGTTCCAACATGGCCTGCATTTCCACACCAACGGGGACGATCATCGTGGCCAGAGGACGTCCAGCCGTTTCCGGCCGGAGCGTCATCGCATTTCGGGCTGGGTCGCCCATCAACACCTCGATTCGGTCACCACTCATACGTTCGACGCAGACTTGAGTGGGCTCGAAAGCGGACAGGGCCTCGACCGTGTGGGCCAATTGCTCAGCACTTGGCGCAACTTCCAGTCCCTTGAGGTGCGGCGTGCCGACGACCGTAATCGTCTGAGCTACAACAGACGAGGAGAGACACGCCACGCACACGACAAGAGCGATGACCAGGAGCCGATTCACCTTCTGGCGCAGTTGCTCGGAAGGGTCCTCAATAAAGCACGAACTGGGTTTCGTATTTTTCAATCGCATAAAGGGTCTCTTCCAAGGTTGCAATGAAGTCAGTGAGCCTACAGTAAGCACTCAATGCATCGACTTCAGTGCGGTGGCGTAGCCGTCTCCCAAATGCTGCACCAAGGCATCAGCAGCCTCCTTCTGTCAGCCCTTGCCAGCCAAAACCCGATAGCCGCTACCCATGGGTTGATCGAATTCCTCATAGGTGAGCGTCATGTCTGATTCAAGGTGCCGTTCGAATAGAGTCGGACAATCCCCCCGGCGTGCTGCCTTATGGCTTCAGCCGAGGGGGCACTTCACGCGGGAGCAGGCCCTTGGTAGCGCCACTCAGGCGAGACTAGGGAACCTCTAAATAACTCTGCACGGGCGCGACGGTGCCTTTGCGGGAGTCTCCGTCTTGGCTTGGGCGAGCGCCGTTTCGTGCCAGGTGCGGTTTGCCGCAGGCAAGAAGCGCCTGGCTAAGAAACGATTAGCGCGTGCGGTTTGGTCATTCCAAATGAGCGAGCCCAAACGAGGCGGAGGCCCCGCAAACGCCCGTCCCGTCGGGTTTTGCCGGAGAGGCCGTTCAGAGGCTCCTTAGGCGGCGGTCGGCACCTTGGGCGGGACAGGACGGCGTCGCCAGCGGGCGCGGAGGGTTACCCAGAGAACGCCGAGCAGAACCAGGCCGCCGCCGATGAGCAGCCGCGGACCGGGCCGGTCGCCCCAGAAAACAATGCCCAGCAAGACGGCAAGCACCGGAACCAGCAGCAGGTAGGGCGTGACCTTGTTGACCTCATGGCGCTGGATCAGCCAGTAGAAGCCGCCGTGACCCAGGATGGATGCGCCGATCGCTGAATAAATCACCGCCAGCCAGACGCCCGGGTTCTCCACGCTGCCCTTCAACGAATCGATCGGCTGCTCGAGCCAGAAAGCGACGACGATGAGAATAGGCAGCGATAGAGCCGCGTTCCAGGCCTGGAAATTCAGCACGCCGACCCCTTTGAGTCCTCGCATCAGGATCGTGCCGATGGCCAGAAACAGGGCTGAGGCAAGGACCAACAACAGGACGTCAAGTTGATCCAGTACCAGTGGATCAAGCCCCATGACCAGCACGCCGCCAAAGGCAATGGCGATACCCGTGGCTGTCCGCCAGCCGATCTTCTCGCCGAGGAAAAAGATCGCCAGCAGGGTCGACATGGGAATGTAAACCTGCATCAACAAGGCGATGGAAGAAATATCATCCGAACGGCCCAGGGCAAAAAACACCAGACCGAAGTGCAAGGCACCCATCGTCCAGCAGCAGGCCAGCAGCCGCCCCCACTGGTGGCGTGGCGGCATCCGCAACAGCGGTAGCATCAGCAGAAGAACCAGCAGAAAACGAACGACAGTAAAGGTGATCGGCTCCAGGCCAGCCACGGCCCAGGCCGCGGCAATGAAGTTGCCGGCCCATAACAGGCAGATGAACAACAACAGGGCGTAATGTCTGGCGGGCATTGCGAATTCGTCTCGTTGGCGCACGCCATTGTGCCCTACCAGAACTGACCCCGGCGGTCAGAAACTGGACCAAAACTGTCACCTGGCGAGCCGTCTTGCCATCAGTAATGCACTCCAGCCCCCTGTCTATGGCCGTGTCGTGAAACCTGGCACGATACATGCAAGGTACATCTCATAAGAGCATAACGATCACATGAGGCGCAAAAAGACAATGGCTGAATTCAACCTGGTTTTTGATGAAAATGACGAAGATGGCGATTTGATCGCATCGGTGGATGAAAGCGCCTTCAACGGCCTGCTCTCCGACGAAGTCGTCATGCAATGGTTGATGGATCTGGAAAGCCAGGAGTCTGAAGCTTCCGCTGAAGAGCGGCAACACGCCCACGCCTGAGTCTCTTGCGCGGACCGAGCCGGTCTGCGTCGATCGAAAGAATACACGGGAAGGGGAACCCCTGGAGGGCGACAAGTCTGCCCAGTCGCCTGCCCTGGAGAACAACCCAGGGTACAGACAATCATGCGCCCACCATCGGTGGGCGCATTTATTTTCAAGGCTTGCTTGTCAGGCCTCTGTAGCGCCCATTGACCCGTCTCAAAGTGGACCCTCAGGGCCCGTGATGGACAAAATCTGTCATTTCCGATGAAACGCTACTCGGCGCCAAATAGCATAAGCCATTGATTTATAGCGATACAGAAGCTTTCGGCACGATTATTGCAATTTAGAAACCAGGATCGACATCAAAATAATCTTGAACGAGGGAAAGACAATGGAACAGCTCGCAATCAACGACAACAGCCAATTCAATGCACTGCTCTCCGACCAGGTCGTCATGCAATGGTTGATGGACCTGGAGTCAGAGTGCGACGAGGCCGGTCAGATCAACCAGGCCCGGGACATTGCCTACCAGGCCAAGAATTACGCCTGATCCGGCCCAAATTCGGAGGGGAACCCACGCGGGTGCGTACTTCGGCTGGGAAGCCAGCCTGCACCCGGCCCTGATCGACTCGACCAGGGCAGCTTGACCAGAACGCTCGCATCATGCGAGCGTTTCTGTTTTCAGCCAGTTATTTTCAGCCAGTTATTTCCGGGTTATTCGACCGTGACCGACTTGGCGAGATTGCGCGGCTGATCGACGTCCGTTCCTTTCAATACACCCACGTGATAGGCCAGAAACTGTAGCGGCAGGACCTGCATGATGGGGGAGATGGTCGAATGCGGCGCCGGCACCCGGATCAGTTCAATACTGGGATGGGGTGCCATGGTCACGCCGCGGTCGGCAAAGACGTAAAGTTTGCCACCGCGCGCCCGCACCTCCTGCAGGTTCGATACCAGCTTGGTCAGAAGACTGTTACTGGAAGCCGGAACGATCACCGGCAGGCTGTCATCGACCAGCGCCAATGGGCCATGCTTGAGTTCGCCGGCAGCATAGGCTTCGGCGTGGATGTAGGACACTTCCTTGAGTTTGAGCGCACCTTCCATGGCAATCGGGTATTCTGGGCCGCGGCCAAGGAACAGGGCGTGCGGCTTTTCGGAAAGCTCTTCGGCCACGGCCCGCACGGCCGGGTCGATGGCCAGCACTTCGCGCGCCTGCTGCGGGGCCTGACCAAGATCTTCAAGCACCTGGCGCACCAGTTTGGGATCAGCGCCGCGGGCCTCGGCCAGGGCCGCGGCCAACAGCAGCAGAACGGTCAACTGGGTGGTAAACGCCTTGGTCGAGGCAACACCTACTTCCAGACCCGCGCGGGTCATCAGGATATGCCCGCAGGCTCGGGTCAGCGCGCTTTCGGGCGCATTGCAGATACCCAGGGTGTCGAGATAGCCGAGCGCCCCTGACCGGTCCAGCGCGGCCAGGGTATCGGCCGTTTCACCGGATTGGGAAATGGCGACCAGCAGGGTATCGTCCGGGATGGCCGGGTTGCGATAACGGTACTCGCTGGCCACCTCGACGCTGACCGGCACCCGCGCCAGCCCTTCGATCCAGTAACGGGCCACAAGGCCGGCATGAAAACTGGTGCCGCAGGCGATGATATGAATGGCACGCACCCGCTTGAGCAGGTCACGGTCCAGGCTTGGGCAGATTCGAGTTCCATCCAGGTGCGCATGCAGGGTGGTGGCGATCGCATCGGCTGTTCATGGATTTCCTTTTCCATGAAATGCCGGTAACGGCCCTTGTCGACCGAATCGGCCGGCAGGGTGGAAATGCGGATGGGTCGCTCGACAGGCTCGAGATCGGCGTTGTAGACGCTGACAGAATCACGATTGATGGCGACCAGATCGCCGTCCTGCAAAAACATCATCTGCTGGGTGACCGGCACCAGCGCCGCGGCATCGGAAGCCAAAAAGTGCTCGCCCACGCCAACCCCGACCACCAGCGGGCTGCCGGAGCGGGCGCCGTAGAGCCGGTCCGGATGGTCACGCATCAGCACCGCAATCGCAAAAGCACCTTCCAGCAGGTCGCAGGCCAGCTTCATGGCGTCCATGGGCTCGGCGCCGCGAGCCAGCTCGCGATCGAGCAAGTGAACGATGACTTCAGTGTCGGTCTCGGATCTGAACTCGTAGCCGGCCTCTTGCAGTTCAGCGCGCAGTGGCTCGAAGTTCTCGATGATGCCGTTGTGCACGACAGCCACCCGTGTGCCCGAAACATGAGGATGGGCGTTGACTTTTGTGGGCGCCCCATGGGTGGCCCAGCGGGTATGGGCGATACCCAAATGGCTGGTCAGACCACCATCGAGCGCGCCGTGAAGGTCCGCCACCTTGCCGACCTCGGCATGATGGAACATGTCGCCTGAGGCCGTCAGGCAGGCCAGCCCGGCCGAGTCGTAACCTCGGTATTCCAGCCGCCTGAGGCCGTCGATCAGTACCGGAATGATATTTCTTTCAGCGTTCGCCGCGACAATGCCACACATGCCCGTCCGTCCCATTCGTTTGTTTAGGCTTGAAGGTACATAGGATAGCGCGCTTGAGACCGCTCGCTGGAGCTATTGCTTACGTGGCCAGGGAATGAAG
>JBLRWT010000136.1:0-6002 GCA_047921095.1 Wenzhouxiangella sp.
CGGTTGGATGGGGCCCGGCCATCATTCGCAATCTGTTGCGCCAGATCGATTTCCTGCCCGCCCTGTATTCGGCCGGCCTGATCAGCATGTTGTGCAACCGGCGCTTCCAGCGTCTGGGCGATCTCGCGGCCGGGACCGTCGTCGTTTACCAGCACCGGAGTGGGGCCAGCCTGGCTGATCTGCCGGCTGGCAAGGCGCAACGGCCGCCGGTCAGTCTGACGACCACCGAGCAGCAGGCGCTGTTGTCGTTCGGCGAGCGAACCCGGCGGCTCAACCCTCAGCGTTCGGCTGAACTGGCTGACCTGCTCAGTCCGCTGACCGGCGTGCAGGGCCAACCGGGGGTGGAGCGCCTGCTGGGCTGGGCACGCTGGATCCGGGGGCAACAGCCATGAGACAGGAGCAGTTCATCGCGCATCGCCAGCCCCGCTGGGATCACTACCAGGACCTGCTCAAGGATCTGCGCGCGCGCAAGAGCCAGGCCCGGCCGGACGATTTTCCGGAGCAATACCGGCGCCTGTGCAACGACCTGGCCCTGGCGCAAACGCGCGGCTACAGCCTCAGCCTGATTGAGAAACTGCAGCAATGGATCCTGGAGGGCCATGCGTTTCTCTACCGGCCGCGGGCCAGCCTGGCGAGGGAAATCGGCTTGTTTTTCAGCCATGAATTTCCTGCCCTGGTGCGGCTGGAGTGGCGTCTGGTTGCGTTCTGTTTTGCCTTGCTGTTCGGCCCGATTGCCTGGATGTTCTGGCAGATTGGCACATCTCCGGAATTCGTCTACCGCGTGCTCACCTCGGACATGCTGGACAACTACGAGCAGATGTACTCTGATCGACCCGGCGCCGGTCGCGATGCCGAGGGCGAACTGTTCATGTTTGCCTTCTATATCTTCAACAACATTGGCGTCGCCCTGCGCACCTTTGCCGGCGGCTTGCTTTTCGGCATCGGCAGCGCCGTGATTCTGCTGTTCAACGGCATCCAGATCGGCGCCGTGGCCGCCCACCTGAGTTTCGAGGGTTACCAGGAAAACTTCTCGAGCTTCGTGATCGGCCACGGGGCATTTGAATTGCCGGCCATTGTCCTGGCCGGCGTCGCCGGGGCTCGCATGGGGCTGAGCCTGTTGATGCCGGGTAGCCTGGGCCGCCTGGCTGCGCTTCGCACCAGCGCCCGGCGATCGGTCAAATTGCTCTACGGGGTCCTCGCCATGCTGCTGCTGGCGGCTGGCCTGGAGGCATTCTGGTCAGGCAGCGCGGTAGCGCTGGAAGCCAAGTACTTGATCGGAGCGGCGCTCTGGCTGCTGGTCATTGTTTACTTTGCCCTGGCTGGACGAAATCCGCGGCGAAAGCCGAGCGATCATGCGGTCTGACCGCATCGTTCTTCGCCCGCGCACCCAGGCCGAGGCCATGGACCTGGGGTTTCACCTGGCGCGGGCCAACTGGCCAGCACTGTGTGCCCTGACCCTGATCGGTCTGGTGCCGGCGGGGCTGGTGGCGGCGATATTGTTTACCTGGCATCCGCCTCTGGCCGTGCTGTGCCTGTGGTGGCTGAAACCCAGTCTTGATCGCCCCCTGCTGCACCTGCTGGGGCGTGACCTGATCGGCCAACCGGCACGTGCGGGTGATGTTCTGCGTGACTGGCGCCAATGGTGGCGCGGTGGCCACCTGGTGAGCCTGCTGCACTACCGATTTCATCCCGCGTTCAGTACGGTTCTGCCTGTCTGGCAACTTGAACGACTGCAAGGGCCGGCCCGCCGGCAACGGACAAAGGCGCTGGCTCACGGTGGCAGTGGCAGTGGAACAGGTCTGACCTCGATGATGCTGATGTTCCAGGTCTGCCTGCTGGTGGGCTTGATCGCGCTGACCGGCTGGCTGTTGCCGGCCGAGGTCTGGCGCAGCCTCGACATCGCAACCTGGCTGGAGGCCGGGCATGTCGCACCCCAACTCTGGGCGCTGCTGGCCATTGGCTACGCGGTGACCGCTGTCCTGGTTGAACCCTTTTATGTCGGCGGCGGCTTCGCGCTGTATCTGAATCAGCGCTGTCGGCTGGAGTGCTGGGATCTCGAGCCGGAACTTCAGCGCCTCGGCAAGCGCCAGGCACTGGGAGTAAACGCGTGATTGTGCTCAATTGGATTCGGGCATCTGGCCTCGTCTTGCTGGTGCTGGCGCTCACCACGGCGCCAGCGACAGCAGACAGTCCTGAGCCGGACTTCCGAATCACCCCCTACCAGTGCGAAGACTGGCAGAGTCTGATTGACGAGTTGGTTCAATCGGACGACAGCCTGGATAACGAAATCGGGCGTCTGTATGCCGAGCCTGGAATGCGTTTCTGTGAAGCACGGCAAGTCCGCGTGACTTCCGATTTCAACCTGAACTGGGACTTCTTCGACCTGCCGAATTGGTCTTTTCTGGCCTGGGTGCTGCGCGCACTGGCTATTACCGCTCTGCTGGGATTGTGTGCCTGGCTGGCTTGGCGCTGGCGAGGTTTCGCAACCCGCATGACGAAGACCAACCATCTGCCCCGAAGCGCTTCGGTCACTTCGGAACGGGCGCAGCTGGATGATGAGGCCGGCTTGCCGGACGATATTCCGGCAGCGGCCCTGGCAGCCTGGCAGCAGAACCGCCCCCGCCTGGCAATGAGCCTGCTTTACCGGGGAGCCACCATGGCCCTGTTGCCTGATGCGCACCAATCCCGAACAGAACGGGAGGTCATGCAGGCCTTGAAAGGCAACAAGACCAGCCTGGCGGATCTTGGTTACATGACCCGGCTGATTGATCACTGGCTGCGCGTGGCCTGGGCTGACCAACCGCCGACGCAAGCAGAGTTCGACCTGCTTTGCCGGCAGTGGTCACACCACTGCCGCGGCACTGGGGGGGCACAACAATGACCATTCCCAAGGCCGGTCAAAGAAAGGAACGATTGTTGATCGGTCTGAGCCTGATGCTGGTGGTGGGCGCGGCATTCTGGTGGTACTGGTCTGGCGAGTACGAGGAGCAACTGATCTATCGGCCGGACAACCCGAAGCTGAGGACTGAACCGTTCCATGTCGCCCAGCGCTTGCTGGATCAAAACGGATTTGACACGACTGCCCTGGCCAACCTGCAGGCTCTCGACTCACTGCCTGCCGAACGATCCACACTGATCATCAGTGCGGCCCCAGGCCATCACAACGACCTGGAAGCACGCCAGCTCGCCGGTTGGCTGGCGCGCGGAGGCCACCTGATTGCGTCGGCGCCACGCGGCAGCGGCGAGCGTCGGTCGTCCACCGAATTGAATCCGCATGGCGTGACGACAAGCCGATGCCAGGTGGCCGAAGACATATCCGGGACGGAATCCGATACGACTTCGATCTGCGGCCCCAACCTCATCAGCTTGCAGACGCCGGGAGGACAGGCACTCGAGCTATGGGCCCAATCCTACCTGGCACTGCCAAGCGAGCAGTCCGGGCTTTCGATCTGGCGCGATGAACAGGGTCACCCCGTAGTAGCCGAGTATCACGTCGGGCCAGGCTTGGCGACGCTGCTTCCGACATCACGATGGCTGGATAACGAACACCTGGTATACGCCGACCACGTTCGCCTCCTGCTGGCCTTGGCCGGGAACCGGGACGGCCCGATCTATCTGCAACAACGCAGCACCCCTGGCGGGCTGCTGGGCTGGCTCTGGAACCAGGCACCCTTGTTGTGGCTCGCGCTGGCATTGCTTGCCCTGCTCTGGGTCTGGTCGCGCATGCCGCGCCTGGGCCCGATGACCGATAGCAGCGCCGCCTCCAATTTGCAGATGCGCGAACGCGTGCTGGCCACGGCCCGGTTCGATTGGCGCCATAACCAAGGTGGACGGCTGCTGGCGGCAATGCGCGAAGAGCGTGACCAGCATTGCGCCCGGCGCTACCCAGACTGGCGCAGGCTCGATCGCCACCAGCAATTGAAGCGCCTGGAGCCATTGGTTCCTGACAGCGGGCGCGACGCTCTGGCCTGGCTCCTGGATCTGGAGGCGGCCGGCAACCCGGAACAATTCATTGAATACGTCAGACTGCACAAGCAGCTGATGCAGGCACTGCAAGGAGGAAGAACATGACCAACGACTATGGCAACGAACATGACGACGAGCATCGCGCCCACATCGATCATGAGAACGACACCGAAGCAACGTTGCGGCCGGAATCGGTATCCACTGCCGAGCCCGTCGAGCCGTTGCTGGCGCAGGTCGAAGAACTGATCCGGGCGCTCAATGGCGTCGTCCTCGGCCAGTCGAATGTCATCGACCAGGTGGTTGCCGCTGTGCTGGCAGGCGGCCACGTGATGATCGAAGGTGTTCCCGGCCTGGCCAAGACCCTGCTGGCCCAATGTCTGGCCACCACCATGGGCGGCAAGTTTTCCCGCATCCAGTTCACGCCCGACCTGATGCCGGCCGACATCACCGGCCATGCCATGTACGACATGAAAAGCGAAAGGTTCCGCCTTCGTCGGGGTCCGGTCTTTTGCAATGTGCTGCTGGCCGACGAGATCAACCGCGCCCCGGCAAAGACCCAGGCCGCGCTGCTGGAGGTGATGCAGGAGCGCCGGGTGACCATCGAGGGCAAGCCATTGGAAGTACCCGATCCGTTCGTAGTGCTTGCAACCCAGAACCCGATCGAGCATGAAGGAACCTACTCTCTCCCCGAAGCGCAATTGGACCGGTTTCTGATGAAGGTTCTGATCGACTATCCCGATGCCGCTGATGAGCAGACGATCGCCCTCAACATGGCCGGCATGCGCGATGACCTGGTGACCCTGGCCCAGACCCTGAAGCCGGTGCTTGATCCGCAAACAACGCTGGCTCTTCGGCAGCAGGCCCGCGCCATTCGGGTCGACACCGCCATTGCCGAATACGCCGTAGCCATCGTGCGGGCGACCCGGCAATGGCCGGGCATTACCGTCGGCGCCGGGCCGCGGGCCAGCATCGCGCTGCTGCGCGTCGGCCAGGCCAGCGCATTGATGGCCGGCCGGGACTTCGTGATTCCTGATGATGTCAAGCGTTTCGCGATCGCCTGTCTGCGCCATCGCATCATGCTCAGCGCCGATGTCCAGATGGAAGGACAAACCGCCGACGAGGTTCTGAGCCACGTCATCGAAGCCCAGACAGCACCGCGCCAGTGACCGGTTCAGCCACGTCAGCTGGGAAATCGGGGACGACCGAAAGTCACGGCACGGACGGCCTGGTCAAGCCGGCGACATCGTTGATGGTCTGGCTGGCCATCTGGCTGGGTGCGGCGGTGCTGATCAGATTGATCCCGGCAATTCATGGCCTGTGGCAACCGTGGCTCTGGCTAGGTGCGGCACTGCTTGTCGCTGCCATCTACGACCTATGGACATTGCTTCGTGAACAGCCCGGACTTGAGTTCGGACGACAGATGCCGTCCAACTGGCCGGTCACCAGTTCCGTCAGGCTTGCGCTCGATATTGCGCACCGCGGTCAGCGCCGTCTCAAGCTGGTTGTGTGCGAGCTCTTTCCAACGTCGATCCAGGCCGAAGCCATGCCACAAAGCGTGGTTATCGCCCCCGGCGAGCAGCTTCGCTTGCACTGGCGAGCCAAACCACTCAAGCGCGGTGAAGTGACTCTATCTGGCTGTCATCTTGCCTGGCTCAGTCCGCTTGGCTTGTGGTGGCGACGTCGCACGGTTGAAATGGAGGACAAGGTCCGGGTTTATCCGAACTTCAACCTGGTGATTCAGTACGGGATGCTGGCTGGTGATCGCCGGCTGGAGGAAATGGGTATTCACCTGACCCAGAGGCGAGGCACCGGTTCCGATTTCCACCAGTTGCGTGACTACCGCGACGGCGACACGCTCCGGCAGGTTGACTGGCACGCCACCGCGCGCCTGCACAAGCTGATCGCCAGAGACTACCAGGAAGAGCGGGACCAGCGCGTGGTTTTCCTGCTCGATTGCAGTCGCCGCATGCGCGCCATGGATGGCACCACGAGCCACTTCGACCAGTGTTTGAACGCGATGTTGCTACTGAGCCACG
>JBLRWT010000137.1:0-5998 GCA_047921095.1 Wenzhouxiangella sp.
GTCCTCCAACCCGCCTCGGGCTTCAGAAACAGGCGGTTGTTCATCACCACCCGCGGCTGCCTGGCGCGCACATTCTCGATGAGTTCAAACGCCCGCCAAGCCTCCTCGCCCTGGAAGTCGATCGCGCTGTAGTCCCACCAGAAAATATCCACCGGACCGTAGCGGCCGGCCAGCTCCTCAACCTGGGCATGCAGGTGGCCCATGGCGATCAGGGCCTGGTTCTTGTCACGCTTGCCGAGTGCCGCATCGACATGGCGCCGATAGGTTTCGGCAATGCCGCGGGGGTAAGGGTCGCCTTCGCCATCACTGCGCGGAACGTCACCGGCGCGCAGAAAGGGCACACCCAGGCACCAGGCGCCCACTGTTCCGTCGGCATGGTGAAGGGGAATCAGGCTGCGCCCAGGCGCTTCGTCGCCGTCCAGTTGGCCCACGACATGGATGCCGAGGCCGGACAGGATCGGGTTGGGCGCTTCCAGTCGTGCCGCTGAATCATGGTTGCCGGCGATGATCGCCATGTCCATCGAAGGGCAGGCCTTTCGCGCATGACTCAGGAAGGCATAGAACATGGTCTGCGCCCGGCCCGAGGGGTTGGCATGCTCGAAGATGTCTCCCGCGATCAGCAAGGCGTCTGGCTGACGGGTCTTCAGTTCTGACAAGAGCCAGTCGAGGAACTTCTGGTGCTCGCCGGTTCGCTCGTAGGCATGAAAAACCTGCCCAAGATGCCAGTCGGAGGTATGAATGATCTTCAATTTTCTGGATTTCATGCATGCAAATCGCTCGGAAACGACTTGCAGCATAGTGCCAGGCAGGACTCATGGCGTCGTTACGGAAAATATTCTTTGATCAATTGTTGTCCAGGTTGGACGAAAACCGGGTCACCGAGAAAATCAAGGGATTGGAATTTCAAGAACTTGCCGATTACACCCTTTACCACCTCAGCTCCGAAATTGCCACTTCCAAGTGACTGATTTGGAAGAAAAAAAGATTTGACTTAAATAGATGCACCCGTCTAGAATTCGTTTCCGCTGCACCAGGAGAATGCGGCTGGAAGCTCGACTGGTGAACCTGGATAACGTCAAGGGAGATGCTCATGAACGATGGAGAACAAGGATTTCTACGGACTTGCGAGATTCTGGCGATGCTGCCTTATGGCAAGGGACCCCTCGGCTTGACGGTCTCCGAGATCCATGAGCGTTTGCATCGAAAGGGTCTCGGCCTGGAAAAGCGCAGTATCTACCGGCAACTTCACGAATTGAAGTCGCAGATCCGGATCGAGGTCAGTACCACGCTCGACGGGCGTCAGCGCTGGAAGCGCAGCCTTGGCCTTGCGCCGATCTCCACGGGGGCAGATGCCCTGGGTACAGCCGGTTGCGATGGCGGTGAGGCTGTCGGTGAAGACGGCGCCGGTACCGAGGCAGCATCCGTTCCTGATTTTGCAAGCAGCATCGTGTTTGACCGATAGTTCGGTTGGGGCCCTTCGTCCGACAGCGATGTCACAGATCAACCAACGAGAGGAGAACGATATTGAACAGCCGTGAAAGAGAACAGATCAGAGCGTCGATGCAACGGATTCAGGCCTCGCCACGTGGGATGGTTGCCGGCTTCGTGCGCGCCCTCGCGATTCACGACCTGCTGCCGTACGACAGCGACCAACGTGGACTGACGGTTGGCCAGCTTCAGGAACGGCTTCTGACTCACGGTGAGGTCAGGCTCCCGAAAAGGATGATCCAGCGCGATCTCGTCCGCCTGTCACGCACCATGTACGTAAGCTACGACAAGGGACCGGGAAAGACCCGGTACTGGTGGAGACTCCATGGTGACAGTCTGCTGAACCTGGTGAAGGAACCGCAGGATGACGAGTCGCTGGCGTGCTCGGACATACCGGATTTTCCCAGCGAGATCGAGGTCGGACTCGATCAGGACTGTTGAGGCTCGCTGGGTTCACGGGGATCGGACACTGTCGATTGCGCCGAGCAGCCAGAACGGTCCGATGGCGATCATCCACACAACGATCATCAACGCCGCGGATACGACCACGACTGAGAAAACGTAGAGCAGGTGGACGAGAAGTATGCCCAGAAGGTTGAGGTCGCCATCTTCATCCCTTCCCACCACCACGATCCACTCAACGCAGAATTTCATGAATCCGTCCATGAACGTAACCATCAGGTGAGTACCCCGAAGTAGTAGAGCAGAAAAAGAATCACCATGCCGGGGACGACAAGCAGTACCCACAGGACAATGAACGCCGAGGCCAGCATGCCCAGACCGCCGAGCAGCGTGTCGATGGTTCTGAACGCGGCGTTGATGTTTTCGAATTTTTCAATCATGTCCGTTTTCCCTTGATCTGATACTTGTATGGATCCAGTTTCTCGCTGGGGGCAGGCATCGCCGCCGCGAAGTAGAAGTCGCAGCTCGCGCATCGTGCCTCGTCAGACGACTTCTACAAGGCGGCAGAGGTCGGTAATCGTCGACGGATCGATCCTGCCGGGTTCGAGGCTGAAATCCATGGCAACGAAGCTGCAGGGATCACCATACTTGTAGCCACGAGAACGCAACTCGAAGATCACCACTGACTCCGGAAGCATGCCGGCCATGACGTTTGGAACATAGGTCGGCATCTCCAGGGCACTGAGCAGCATGTCCGTGGTATCCAGGCGCAGGAGGTCATTGGTCACGTCTTGCATGGCCGCCAGGTGCGTCTCAGGCAGGCCGGATCTGCTGAACAGCATGCCATCGTCGGTCAGCACGAATACGAAGTAGGGGCTGGTGCACTCTTCAAATGTCTGGTCGATATCGTCGAAGACCTTGGCTCCCGTCAGGGGGCAGTAGAAGGCTTCGTTGGGCAGGGTGTGGTTCAGTTCGATCATCGATGCGCTCATCGTCATTTCCTCAGGTCAATGGATGTTTCAGCCACCAATCCGAAGCTGTCCTGCTGGACTGGCCGGCGATCGGTGGCAGCGTGTGAATTCCAGTATCCATGGAGGCGCGACGCTAGTTGTCGCATGACCGGCAAGAAGATTTCAGCGGTCAGTTGGTTTGGCATGGCGGCGCGACAGTATTTGTCACCTCGGTCCGTACTATCCGTTCTTCGGCTGCAAGGAGTTGCCATGGGTTCGTTCGAAAGTCTTCTGAAGGAAATGGACACGGAGGCGCGCGTCACGCCATCGCCGCAGTCCGTGCCGGTGCCTGGGCCGGAGTTGTGGCTGAACAGCCCGGCTGATGGCGATATCGACCCGGTGATTGCCGGCTACCTGCCCCGGGTTCGTCTGTGGTTGCTGCGTCTGATCTGTCACTGCGGCGTTCGCCATGAAGAAAATTTCGTTCGCGACTTCAAGCGCTGGGGTCTCGCGCGTTTGTTGCCGGTGCCCCAGGACGTGCTGACGGATGGTGATGATCTCGGTGACTGGCTTGCGGAGCTCGATCGTCGCTACCGTGCCGAGGACGTGGCAGTGACCGGTCCATTTGCCATGAACCTGGATACCGTCGGCGAGGTGCTTGCCCTGTCCGAGATGGATCGCGAAGTGCTGGCTTTTTTCGTCCTGGTCGAAGCTCTCGAGCCCTTCGGCGCCTGCTGTTCCGAGGCGTTCAGTTCATCGGATGAAGGCCGGCTGCCGTGGCAGTTGAGCCGGGTGATCGGCTATTCACGTGAGCAGTTGCAGGCCGCGTTGTCGGGAACGGGTGCGCTGGTCAGCGCCGGCCTGGTCAGTTTCACCGAACTTCGAGTGAACAGCGCCGTGCCGAACATCGTCGAGATCAACTACGCGATCCGTCGCCTCGTGACCGGTTCGGCGTTTACCACTTCCAGCCTGCTGCAGGAGGTTGCGGCTCCAATCAAGCCTCCAACGCTCGGGATGGCCGATTTTGATTACATGGCCAGCCAGCGCGATCTGGTGGCCGGCTTTCTCAAGACAAGTGGAAATTCATCCGACCGTCAGTCGATCCTGTTCGATGGGCCGCCGGGCGTTGGCAAGACCGAGCTGGCGCGGCTGGTGGCCGGGCACCTTGGATTCGAGGCCTACGGCGTCAGCGAAGTGGACAGCGATGGAAATTCGGCCGGCCCCAGTGAGCGACTGTTCTTCTTGCGCATGGCTCAGAATCTGCTTGGCCGCAAGCCCCGTAGCCTGTTGATTTTCGACGAGGCCGATGCCGTGCTGGGGGCTTGCACCAATCGGCCCGACCGCTACACCAACACCAAGGCAGCGGTCAATCGCTGGCTGGAAGAATTCAAGGTGCCGACGATCTGGATCACCAACGATGGTGACCAACTGGATCCGGCCGTGCTGCGACGCTTTGAACTGGTGATCCGCTTCAGTGAATTGCCGGCACAGAAACGTCAGAGCATGCTCATCGACTGTCTGCCGCCGGACGCGCTGGATCAAGTGGAAATCACGCGACTGACGAAGTTGTCTGCGCTGACACCGGCACGCATCGCACAGGCAAGCCGGGTAGCGCGGCGGGTGGCAGCCGATGACCCGCAGACCATGGGGCGCGTGTTTCAGCAGGTGCTGGAAGAAAATCTGGGGTTGAAACTCAAGCCCACACCAAAGAAATCGACCGCGTTTGAAATCCCCTACCGACTCGAGCTGATCAATGCCGATGTCAACTTGCCGGCACTGGTGAAGAGCCTGGGCAAGACACCCTCGGCGCGGCTCTGCCTGTTCGGCCCGCCCGGCACGGGGAAGACACGCTTCGTCCATCACCTGGCAGCGGCCAACGGCCTGGAATTGAAAGAATACCGTGCCTCGGATTTGCTTGGCATGTATGTCGGCAATACCGAAAAGCAGATCGCCGCGATGTTCAACGAATGCGCAGGCGAGAACAAGCTGCTCTTTCTCGACGAGGCCGACAGCCTGTTGCGTTCACGGGCAACGGCAGTCCATCGTTACGAGGTCGGCCAGGTCAATGAATTGCTGAAGGGCCTCGAGGAGTTCCAGGGGCTGTTCGTGGCCGGCACCAACCTCATGGCGTCGCTGGACAGTGCGGTATTGCGTCGGCTGGATTTCAAGATTCATTTTGATTACCTGCTGCCCGAGCAGGCCTGGAAGTTGTTCCTCGCACTTGCCCGTCATGCGGGGGTGCGTGTGCGCGGCCATGCGGCAAGCCAGGCACGCGAACTCGTCGGATCGCTGGGTCAGCTTGCCCCGGGCGACTTCGCCTTGCTTGCCCGTCGCCTGAAGATCAATCCGCAACCACTGACGGCCCGCGAGCTGGCTGGACTGCTCGAGACCGAAGCCCGGATGAAGCCTGATTACCGGTCCAAAGGTGTCGGAATCGGTTTTACCGCCCCCCTTGCTGCCGGTCGATAAGCCTGGCGAACGTATTTGTCGCGCTGACAAGGATGATGGTCATTCAGGAATAGATGGGGTTACCCGATGACCAGCCTTGAGACGATACGACCTGCCAGGCACATTGAATTGCGGCGCGATCAGCTTGAAGCGGGCCGTGGTATCGAGTTGAGCGATATCGAAGGCGCCGTTCGCCTGGTCGCTCCTGAGCTCAAGGCGTTGGACGTGGTCGACAGTCCGGATCTTGTCGAACTCGATCTGCGCGAATGTGCTGACGACCTGGTGGTTCGGCTCGTCTGCCTGCCGCGGCTGGAGCGTCTCTACCTGCCAAAGCGTGGCGGAGAACACGTCGTTCACCTGCAGGTGGTTCGAATGGACAGGCACATCGTCATCGATGGTCCGGTCGAACTTTTCGATCTCGATGTCGATCACGCAACGCACCTTTACAGGTGCAGCAGCGCGTGGAACGGGATGACCGTTGGGCCTGCCGACCTTCTCCGGCCGTCCGGACCCGAAAATCGTCACGTGGTCATTGGACAGAACGGGATCGCAAACACAATCGATCTGGATTGCAGCAATCTCCGATCATTGACGGTCATCGGGGGGCAAATGGAGCAGCTTCGACTGGCGAATGCCGCTCTGGATCATCTCGAGATTACCGAGTCTGCCCGATTGACGGTGCTCGGCGGTGACTTCAGCGCCGGTTTTTC
>JBLRWT010000138.1:0-5974 GCA_047921095.1 Wenzhouxiangella sp.
GGTCTATTACCTGTGGAAACTCACCAGCCTTGATAAGGAGGCTTCATCATGAAAACCTATGCGATTCTTCTTTCGGCCCTGTTTTTTCTGACATTGCCGTTCGCGATGAGCACCGCCGCCGAACCGCACGCCACAGGCGATTCAGACTCTCGACCGGAAATGGTGGTCTACCACGACCCGAACTGCGGCTGCTGCGGCAAGTGGATGGAACATATGCGCGAAGCCGGGTTCACGGTCCGCGCCAAGACAACCGGGGCGCTGCACGAACTCAAACAGAACCTCGGCGTCCCGGCCAACCTGCCGTCGTGCCACACTGCGGTTGTCGGCGACTACATCGTCGAGGGCCATGTCCCGGCCGCCGACATCGAGCGGATGCTTTCCGAGAAGCCCGACATCGCCGGCATCGCGGTGCCCGGCATGCCGCTGGGCTCGCCCGGAATGGAATACGGCAACCAGCGTCAGGCTTATGACGTCGTCAGCTTCGACGACGCGGGCGAAACCGCGGTATTCAACCATTACGAGGCGAAGTTGGACTAGTAAGCCTCGCGGAGGCCGTCATGTTCTACATGGTCACTGCGGTCGTTTGTTTGCCGAGTTTGAACGCCGATAGGGTGGGCCCTTCCGTAACCGGGCACTCGATCATGGCAGTGGAGGAAATGACTATGTGAGGGGGCTCACAATCGCCGCCCGCTGCTGTATCGTAACCGAGCGTGCCGCGGGCGGCACTCTCCGTATTCGGAGGAGGAATCGAAAATGCACGCGTCTTCAATCAATGTCTCTTGTCCGAGGATCCCGCCGCTCGCAAACGCGCTCGGCGGACTGTTCCTGATTTCCTACATTCTCTGCATCGGTTTCGGATTGTTGGTACCCGAAAGCCTGCAGATGTGGACCGCCTGGGCCCCGCTGCTGCCCGGGTTTGAGTGGCTGACATGGAGCGGATTCCTGATCGGCGCGGTCGAAAGCTACGCCTACGGCTGGTACGTCGCCATCGTCTTCGTGCCGCTGTACCGGTGGTTTGCCGGTGCGGGCAGTCAAGCGCGGATCTCCAGGGACGGCCAGTCATGAACCAGCATGCGGAACCAGGCTCCGTCCGTGCCGCGGGTGGGCACGCCGGACATCTGCCGTCCAGTGGTCGCGGTATGGCCATCGCGGCGTGGCTGACCGGGATCTATTTCGTAATCGAAATGGCGATTGGCCTGTGGACCGGGTCGATCGCGGTCATCTCCGACGCCTTCCACACATTTTCGGCGGTTGGCGGCCTGCTGGTCGCGATCGTCGCCGCACGGCTGGCCAGGCGGCCAGCCGATGAAGATCGCAGTTTCGGCTGGTACCGCGCCGAGATCATCGGCGCGCTGGTCAACGGCGGTTTTCTGCTCGCCATGGCGCTGGTTGTGATCGTCATGGGCGCCATGCGTCTGGCCGATCCGATCGATCTGCCGACAACGCCGATGCTCATCGCCGCGGCTGGCGGCTTGCTGACAGAAATCGTTTCACTGGCCCTGATCTGGAAGGAAAGCCGCAGCGACCTGAACGTGAAAGGGGCGCTCTGGCACATCATCCAGACCTTCGTCGGAAGCCTGCTGATCATCGTCACGGCGGTCGTGATCAAGTTCACCGGTTTCCTGCTGATCGACCCGATCCTGGGTATCGCTTTCGGGGTCGTGCTGATGTGGGCCAGTTGGGCCATCCTCCGCGATTCGATGCACCTGCTGATGGAGGGCACACCGGCCGATATCGATCTGTCCGAGATCACCCGGGCGCTCGAAGACGTCGACGGCGTTTCAAATATCCACCATGTGCATGCCTGGGCGCTGACCAGCGGCCGGTACGTATTCTCCGCGCACCTTCGCGCCCGGGACGAGGCCGACGCGAACGCGGTATTGAAAGCCGCCTACCGCATGTTGAAATCCGACTACGGCTTCTTCTTTGCCACCCTTCAGGTCGAGCAGGAATGCCTGGATGAATCGGGTGCCGAAGCCATCGATATCACCAGCAATAGTCCGCCCGGAGATTGATCAGGAGATCTTCCCTCGATTTGATGCGTTCGCAGAGCAGCGCAGGAGTTTCAGCAATGAGCCATGAGCATTGTCATCACGACGATCAGCAAAATGAACCGACCGACGCCGAGAGCCGGAAATTCGATACGGTCCCTCAGGGCTACACCGGCACGGTCTACACGTGCCCGATGCATCCGCAGGTCCGTTCGACCGAGCCCGAATCCTGTCCGATCTGCGGAATGGGGCTGGAACCCGAAACGGTCAGCCTGGAAGACGACGACCAGTCCGAATTTCGCGACATGCGGCGGCGCTTCTGGGTCGCGGCCGTGCTCAGCGTCCCGATACTCATTCTGGCCATGGGCAAACACGTTCCGGGTGTGGATATGGAAGCGCTGGTGCCCCACCGGATCGGCATCTGGCTGGAGTTGATACTCGCGACCCCCGTCGTGCTCTGGAGCGGTTGGCCGTTCTTCGTGCGAGGGTGGCGCTCGGTGGTCAGCCGCAACCTGAACATGTTCACGCTGATAGCACTCGGCGTGGGGGTGTCCTACGTCTACAGCATAGTCGCGGCGCTTTTTCCGGACATCTTTCCCGATTCGTTCCGAGGGGATGGCGGCGAGGTCGGCGTGTATTTCGAAGCCGCGGCGGTGATCGTCACGCTGATCCTGCTGGGGCAGGTCCTGGAACTCAGGGCGCGCAGTTCGACCAACGCGGCCATCAAGGCGCTGCTCGGACTGGCGCCCAAGACCGCCCGACGCGTCAATACAGACGGCACAGAGGAAGACGTGCCGCTGGAGGATATCCAGCTTGGTGACCGGCTGCGGGTTCGGCCGGGCGAGAAGGTTCCGGTGGACGGCCGCGTCGTCGAAGGCGGGTCGTCGGTGGACGAATCCATGCTCACCGGCGAACCGATCCCGGTAGAAAAGGGCGAGAACGACAAGGTCATCGGTGCCACCGTCAACGGCACCGGCTCGCTGATAATCGAGGCCGAGCGCGTCGGAAGCGACACAATGCTTTCGCAGATCGTCCAGATGGTCGCCGAGGCGAGCCGCAGCCGTGCGCCCATCCAGAATCTGGTGGACGTGGTCGCCGGCTATTTTGTCCCGGCGGTGGTGGTGGTTGCCGTCATCACGTTTATTGTCTGGAGCATCTGGGGACCCGAACCTGCCATGGCTTATGCGCTGATCAACGCTGTGGCGGTACTGATCATCGCCTGTCCGTGCGCGCTGGGGCTGGCGACACCGATGTCGATCATGGTCGCCAGCGGCAAAGGCGCATCGATGGGCGTATTGTTCAAGAACGCCGAGGTCATCCAGACGCTGCGCCGGGTCGACACCCTGGTCGTCGACAAGACCGGCACGCTGACCGAGGGTCGGCCACGGCTCCAGGAGGTGGTGGCGGTCGAGGGCTTCGACGAGGAACAGGTGCTCGGCCTGGCCGCCACGCTGGAGCGCGGCAGCGAGCACCCGCTGGCGGCGGCCATCATCCAGGGCGCCGAGGAACGGGGTGTCGCGATCGATCGCTACTCCGACTTCGAATCCGTGACCGGAAAAGGCGTCAAGGGCCGGGTCGGAGACCGGCAGGTAGCGCTGGGCAACCAGGCGCTGATGGATGCGCTGGATGTACCGGCCGGGGCGCTGGCCGAGCAGGCCGAGTCGCTGCGTGCCGAGGGCCGGACCGCGATGTTCGTTGCGGTCGACGGCAGCGCTGTCGGCCTTGTGGCGGTTGCCGACCCGGTCAAGGACACCTCGCAAGAGGCGATCGATGCCCTGCACGCCGACGGCATCCGAATCGTCATGCTCACCGGTGACAGCGAGACCACGGCCCGGTCCGTGGCCGGGAAGCTGGGCATCGACGAAGTCTTCGCCGAAGTCCTGCCCGAACAAAAGGCCGACAAGGTCGTGGAATTGCAAAACCAGGGACGATTCGTGGCCATGGCGGGCGACGGCATCAACGACGCGCCGGCCCTGGCCCGGGCCCAGGTTGGAATCGCCATGGGCACCGGTACCGACGTTGCCATGGAATCAGCCGGCATTACGCTGGTCAAGGGCGATCTGCGCGGCATCGTTCGGGCGCGCAGGCTCAGTCGCGCGACCATGCGCAACATCAAGCAGAACCTGTTCTTCGCTTTCATCTACAACAGCCTGGGCGTACCGGTTGCCGCAGGCGTGCTGTATCCGTTCTTCGGCATCCTGCTCTCACCGATCATTGCCGCGGCGGCAATGTCGTTCAGCTCGGTGTCGGTGATCGGCAACGCACTCCGGCTCCGCCGAATCGAGATTTGATGATGTGTTCGAACGAGCCGAATGGAACCACCCACACTGCAATAGGAGAGTCATCATGAAAAGACTTGCTTCAGCAACCCTTGTAATAAGCACCATGCTGATGGTGCCGCTGGCGTTCGTGCATGCCGACGACACACAGGACTCGGCCCGACACGAGAAGCATGCGGAAACCCACGCGCACGGCGGCATGAGCGGAAACGGCGCCGGGATGCACGAACACATGGAGCAGATGAAGCAGACCATGGAGCGCATCCACAACACCGACGATCCGGCCGAACGCGAACGGCTCATGCAAGAGCACAAGCAGCAAATGCATGAGGCTATGGGCTCGATGTGCAAGATGATGGGTGACGACGACAGTCCCCGCAAAATGAACGAAATGAGTTCGGAGATGCACAGGAAGATGATGCGCGATCACATGCAGATGATGAGGCGCATGATGAAGCAGATGAAAGCGCACATGGACATGGAATCCGAGACCGCAGTCGAATAGCCGCCGGCCCGCTGCTTTGCGCAACCAGGGCTACAAGCCGCTTCGGCAGGAATATGCAAGGCTTGCCGGTCGCTACGATCAACGCTGGCGGCGTTACATCGATACTTCCGTCCACGAGACCCGGAAGCGACTGGAGATAGCTGCGGGATATTGTGTCCTGGATGTGGGCTGCGGTACCGGCGTACTGCTGGAGTTGCTGGTTAGGCGGCAACCGCGCGGGACCTACATCGGTACCGACCTGTCCGGTGAAATGCTGGCCGTGGCACGTCGCCGTGTGCCCGGGGCGGTTGCACTGCACCGGGCCGCGGCCGAGAGCCTGCCTGTTGCCGGCGCCACGGTCGATCTCCTCGTTTCCACCAGCGTGTTTCACTTTGTCCGGGGGCCTGATCTCGCGTTGCAGGAAATGCGGCGCGTACTGAAGCCGGGAGGAAAGCTGGTCATCACCGACTGGTGCCGGGACTACCTGAGCTGCAAGTTGGTCAATCACTACCTCCGACGGTTCAACCCCGCCCACTACCACGCGTATGGATCAGCCGAGTTCGCACACCTGCTGAAACGCCATGGTTTCGAGCAAATCCACCTGGAACGGTACAAGATCGGCTGGCTCTGGGGGTTGTTCACCGCCACTGCGACCAATCCCAGGCCAGTTGCGGGCATGCGACGGTCGGATTCGGGGCATGAAAACTGTCACCGGGGCCTGCCGATATGAGCCTCATCAATGACGACCAGGTTCTCGAGATTGCCGGAGCGGGCCCGGGATGACCCGATCCGCCGCCCGACCCGGACCGACGTACACCGCCGCCCGCCTGGTAGCCATCGTGGCCTTGATCCTCGTCATCACGTCGGGCCACATGCTGACCGACCGCGCCACGCACGATGAGCACGTGGTCCACGTGCTGCTACGCGTGGCCTACCTCCTGCCGATCCTGCTGGGGGCCGTGTGGTACGGCACCGTGGGCGCGATCGCCATCACCGCGATGATCAGCCTCGTGTACGGGTTTCACATTGCGACCGCCTGGGAGGGCGAGTTGTGGGAGAACGCGAATCAACTCGCCATGCTCGGTTCATTCTGGGTGCTCGGCGTGGCAGCGGGAGTGCTCATCGACCTCGAGCAGCGCGCGGACCAATTACGCCGCGAGGCGGAGGAGCGCACACAGCGGGAAGTGCTTGTCTACGGGCTCGGAGCCCTCGAGGCCGCC
>JBLRWT010000139.1:0-5966 GCA_047921095.1 Wenzhouxiangella sp.
GACTTCCTCGATATGGCCGCTGTAGTTTTCAATCCGATCAAGCTCGTCATTGAGGTAATCACGCACCCACTCCGGCAGCATCATGCGCAGCACGATCAGGATCAGAATGAGCACCATCAGAATGGCGAGCGGCCAGGCAAGCCGGTTGCTGCCGCTCTTGTTCATAAAGAAGCCCCGGGCGACCGTCGGTCACACCTGGAATGCTTGCTGCCAGCTTGTCTGCCAACTCTCCAGATCATGGATCGCGCTCCTACCATCACAACGCCAGATGCGCCTGTTAACCCTTGTGTTGGGTGGGCCACACAGGATGCTGCAACAACCGATTAAACTGCTAACTGAAAAGGCTTCTGCCAAAGCCGGAACACTCCATATTGGAGGGCTGGCATTGATGTGAGTTCACGCTGGATAGCTAATTTCATGGTTAATTTTCAGGCGATCGTTTCGCTCACGTTGAAGATGGAACTTGGCGCAGGCTTTGTAATCGGATCAAGCAGGGTTGAGGCATGCCGGGCAGTGCAGGAGGCGTTGAATCATGATTAGCGGACATCCGGATGCATGTACCAATCGTTGCATTCGTTTTGATGTGAGTAAAGTGACGTCAGCGTGCTTCGGGCCGCGAGAACTGGTGCGTCAACGTACGGTTTGGAGAATGCACCACCTTTTGGGAAATTCTTGAACCGTGGAAAATAACAGGAAGAGGAAAAAACATGTCTTTGTCGTCGGTGCCGACGACTACAACATGGAACTGATCCGGCGCTCCCGCGGCGCGGATCGATGGGAATTGAAGTCTGCCCTGAGTTGGGAGGACGTGCAGCCACCGACAGGTCGAATCGAATTCATCGACCTGTATCGTAAGGCCAAACGAATCATTGACAGCAACCCCGAGCCACCAGACGCGATCATTGGTTATCTCGACTTCCCGGTCACTTCGCTTGTCAGCCTGCTCAACCAGAAATACAAGCTCAAAGGCGCCACCCCCGAAGCCGTGGCTCGCTGTGAGCACAAGTACTGGATGCGCCTTTGTCAATCGCGCGTCATGCCTGACGAGACACCGCAATTCGCAGCGGTCAATCCGTTCAGTCCGGAGGATGCGATCGAGGTTGTCCCCGATTTTCCGTTCTGGATCAAACCGGTCAAGGGACATTCTTCAGTGCTGGGCTACCTGGTCAGGGACAAGAGCGACCTCGAGACCGCACTTCGCGCCTGTCGCCAGAAGATTCACTACTTCGGCGAGCCTTTCAATGAATTTCTGGACCGCGTGGAGGACATCTCCGAAATTGACGGCATCGACGGTAATTTTGTCCTTGCCGAATCCCTGATTTCGGCCCCACGGCAGTTTACCCTCGAGGGTTTCGTCTATCGTGGTGACGTCTCGGTCTACGGAGCCGTTGACTCCAGGCGTGGCGGTATCTATTCGTCCAGCTTTTCGCGCTACCAGTATCCGGCACAACTGCCCGACAGACTGGTCAAGCGAGCCACCGGCCTGGCCGGCAAACTGCTGAAGGTGATGGAATACGACAATGCACCATTCAATGTCGAGTTCTTCTGGGATCCAGGCACGGGCGATCTTCACCTGCTCGAGATCAATCCCCGTATCTCCAAATCTCATGCGCCGATGTTCCTCATGGTCGACGGCGCCTCGCATCACAAGGTCGCCATTGATCTGGCCCTCGGGAAGAAGCCGTCAATGCCGCGGCGCAAGGGTGAAGATGCCCTGGCCAGCAAGTTCATGCTGCGCTCATTCGAGGCCGATGGCATCGTCAGACGGGTTCCCAGCCAGCAGGAAATGAAGGAGCTCAGTCGAATCCTGCCGACCATGGAGGCCAATATCCTGGTGGATGCCAACACCCGGCTTTCCAGCCTGTTCTACCAGGACAGCTACTCCTATGAGCTGGCCGAAGTCTTTCTCGGCGGCCGGGACGAAGAAATGATCGAAGATGCCTACAACCGCTGTTGCGACTCCCTCGAGTTTCATATTCAACCCATGCCTCAGAATCATCAATGAAGACAGTCACGGACTTTCCATACCAGATCATGGAGGAAGAGAACCTGCGGGTGCCGGTGACCGACGGGCTGGAGTTGTCAGCCCGCGTATGGCGGCCAAGATGCTCCGACCAGAAGCCCGTGCCCGTCATTCTCGAATATGTTCCATATCGCAAGCGCTTCGGAACTGCGGTGCGTGATGAGAAAACGCACAAGTTTCTGGCCGGGCACGGTTACGCTTGCGTGCGGCTTGATATCCGCGGCAGTGGCGAGTCGGACGGCGTTCTGACCGACGAGTATCTGCCGACGGAGCTTGACGACGGCATCGCGGCGATCCACTGGCTTGCCGGCCGCGACTGGTGCAATGGCAAGCTCGGCATGATGGGCATATCCTGGGGCGGCTTCAATGCCCTGCAGATTGCGGCGATGCAGCCCGAGCCGCTCAAGGCGATCGTGACGGTTGCCTCCAGCGATGACCGTTTTGCCGACGATGTGCACCACATGGGCGGCACGCTGCTGGGCGACAACCTGTCGTGGGCATCGGTGATGTTCTCATACAACACCATGCCGCCTGACCCCGCATTGGTAGGGGATCGATGGCGCGACATGTGGATCGAACGGCTGGAGGGCAGTGGCCTCTGGCTCAAGACCTGGCTCAGCCATCAGCGGCGGGATTCCTACTGGCGCCGCGGGTCGGTTTGCGAAAACTATGATTCGATCCAGATACCGGTTTTTGCCGCCAGCGGCTGGGCGGATGGCTATACCAATACCGTTTTTCGCCTGATGGAAAACCTGGATGTTCCGCGCAAGGGTCTGATCGGGCCCTGGGGTCATATTTACCCTCATTTCGGGCGCCCCGGGCCGGCGATCGACTTTCTGGGAGAGTTGCTGCGCTGGTGGGACCGCTGGCTGAAGGGCAGGGCGACCGGCGTCGAAGACGAGCCCATGATCCAGGCCTGGATGCAGGACAGCGTTCCTCCGAACGCCGGTAACGAGACCCAGCCTGGCCGCTGGATTGGCGTAAAGGACTGGACCGAGGCAGGCACACTCAACCTGTGCCTGAAGCTGGGAAACCGTCGCTCTCTGGTTGGCGAGGGAGATAGCGTTCCCGAACGGCCGATGGATGTCCAGTCGCCGGTCACTCTCGGTATGCACTCGGGAAAGTGGTGTTCTTACGCCACGGGCCCAGATCTCGCCGGCGACCAGCGACCGGATGATGGCGGGGCATTGGTGTTTCAGACGGCGGTACTCGAGGACGACCTGGAGATTCTTGGCGCACCCGTCGTCGAACTTGAACTGGCTTCCGAACAGCCCGTCGCCCAGGTGGCCGTCCGCTTGTCGGACATGCGGCCTGATCATCAGGTGACTCGAGTGACCTATGGCCTTTTGAACCTGAGCCACCGCGACAGCAGCGAGAATCCCGAGCCGCTGGAGCCGGGCATGCGCTACCGGGTCAGGGTGCCGATGAACTACGTGGCACGCCGCGTTCCGGCCGGTCATCGAATCAGGCTTTCGGTATCTACCATCTACTGGCCTCTGGCATGGACGCCACCTGAATCCGTCAGACTGAAAATCTGGACCGGGGCCAGCCAGTTGCTGATCCCTTGTCGGACCCAAGGCGACAGCAGCCACTCGATCATCCAATTCGATGAACCGAGATGCGCGTCCGGCCCCAGGCTCACGTCTCTCCAGGCGCCTGAGCATCGCTGGCTGGTCAAGCAGGATCTTGCCCGCAAGCATACCGAACTTGAAGTCATCGATGACCGCGGCGTGTACCGGCTCGATGACATTGACCTGACTGTCGGAGCACACGCAATCGAGCGCTACAGCGCCTTGGTCGGCGATTTCTCATCCGTACGCGGCACGACAGAGTGGGTCCGCACTCTTTCAAGAAAAGATTGGTCGATTCGGACCAAGACAAGAACCATTCTGAACGCCGATAGCACAAACTTCTATATCTCTGCCGAGCTGGATGCCTATGAAGGAGAGACCAGGGTCTGTTGTCTTAGCTGGGATGAAACGATTCCTCGGGATCATCTTTGAAGCGCTTTGAAAGCAGCGAGAGGGGTATCAGGCCGGCTATACCGCCAACCAGAGGGTCATCCCGAAAATCAGGTAGGCAATGACCAGGCCTGTTGAGATCGCCCCAATCGGTGTCGACGGCATGCTATCGATAGTGTGCGTACTCAGGCGTGAAAGCACGTGCCGGGCGCGACGCCAGGCAAGCAGAACGAGAAAGATCGCCGCGACAACAAGGATAGTCCCTGCGACCTTCAGTACCCAGTTCGGTTCGAATTCCCTGAACAGGGCGGGCATGCCCACGGCCACAGCCACACAGGCCATGGACGTTCGCATCCACCCGGCAAATGTCCGCTCATTTGCCAGCACGGTTCGATCTTCAGCCAGATCGGTTCGGGACGCATCGGCATCATCATTTCCCATTGGTGTCTTCCTTGAACTGGAACGATCTGATTGTAGCGTGTTGAATCATCAGGCGGTCACAGCTAATCTGAACCGGCGGGCATGGAGGTCTTGTGCGACTGGAACTGGACAAGCAGGTTGAAGAAACCGTTTCAGACACGCTGACGTTTGCCGTTATCGTTGCGGCCATCCTGACGGCCCCGCTGACTGTAGCCTATTGGATGGAGGCCGAAAACGTCTGGGTGACCGCGCTTGACTGGGTGGTATGGGCTGTTTTCGCGGTCGAATACGCCTTTTACATGGCCATTTCCAGAGACCGCTGGAAAACCACGAAAGAGAACTGGATGTCTGTCCTGATCATTGTCTTTTCCTTTCCGCTTTTGCATGAAATTCTCAAGTCCACCCGCCTGATTCGCCTGTTGCGTCCCGTTCCCTTGCTGCGACAGACCGCAGTGCTTCGCCAGGTTGAATTGTTCAGGCTATCCAATGTCCGCTCAGCAGGTAGCAAGGCGGCCATGGATGAAGCAAAGGAAAGACTGGGTCGGCAACACTGGGCGATTCGCTTCATCGTCCGATTCGAATACTATCGTTCGCGTATCGTGACGGCAATCCTAAAGGTATTGCCATTCGTCAAATCCAGTACGGTGCAGGACCGTCGGGAGGAGGAACAATCAAAGCGTGAAGAAATGGAACGCGAGAAATAGGAGCCTGCAGCCGGGCGCAGACTCCGGGGTGGGTAACATCAGACACTGATGCCTGGCGGGTCGATACGATTATCTTCGCGGACACCGCGCTCATCATCCATGCGCTCGTCGTCACCGAGTCGTTCATCATGGCGTAGCCGAGCATCATCTTGCGCCCGGTCGGTTTGTCGATCCATGTGGTCCGTTGTGGCTTCACCCGGCGGCGGCTGCTGCGGGGGTGGTGAATCGGGTTCGCATCCGGTGACCAGCAATGCCGAACCTAACGCAAGGCCTGCGACAGCACCGGTCGTGGTCAGCCTTCGCAAAAGCTTTGTCAGAAATACAGAATTCATGACGCAATCACCTCTTCAAATGAGTCGATAGTTCCTGGCAGGCTCGAGTGAGCCTGCCAGGTTTTTGACGACGGAACGTTCGCGCTTAGTAGCCATTGTCCATATCGTTGCCGGCCCGAGCCTGGTCCTGCTCTCGCTCCCAGGCTTCACGATCGAACTCCGGAGCATTCTCCAGCTCTTCACGGGTGGCATCCACGATAATCGTGAATTCCCCATCCTCCATCTGCTGGCCGTCGGCAACTGCTCCGCGAGCGCCTGGCTGGGCTGGGTCTTCAAGCGAGATGCGATCCCATTCGAGAGCGACCAGCTTTTCATCGGTATCGAGGAATTCACCCACAGAAACGACCACACCTGCCGGGTTGCCCTGGGCATCGATGAGAATATCTTCGATGGTACCGATTTCCTCATCTTCAATGCGACTGCGGACACTGCTGCCGACCAGATCTTCTGTAGTCATGGCTTGCAGAGTTTCGTCGTCGCCCAAGAAGCCGTCATCGGTGCGCGGCTCCATTGCCGGATCACGTTG
>JBLRWT010000140.1:0-5915 GCA_047921095.1 Wenzhouxiangella sp.
CGAGCGAGGGCGCCCAGGTCGCACCGATCGGTCCCGCCCATGTACTGGCCGAAGAAGGCCACGAAGGAGAACAAGTGGTCTGGGGCGGCCAGATTGTTCAGGTCGACAACCATCCCGACCATACGACGCTGTCGGTGGTCAGTTACCCGCTGGATCGCGCCGACCGGCCGCGCTTGCGGTCCGAGGCTGGTGTGCGTTTCCTGATCGTGGAATCAGGTTTTCTGGAGCCGGTCGAGTTTGCACCAGGGCGCTTCGTCACGGTACTGGGTCGGGTGGGCGGAATCGAGGAACAGGCGGTCGGTGAGTATCTTTATGATCATCCAGTCCTTCACGCCGAACAGATTCATCTCTGGCCAGCCGACCCGGCCCGATGGCAGCAGCGCACCAGCTTTTCCCTTGGTGTCGGAGTTCGTCTCTGAGATTGGCCCGGCTAAAAAGCCTTCTTCAAACGCCTGGCCGCCCGCCAGGTCTGCCAGACATTGCCTGCGTGCCCCGGCAGTAGTCGCTTGTTCAGAAGCACCTGCGGACGGCGGGCCAGGCGTTGCGCCAGGTTCCGATCCAGGTTCCAGAGCAGCAACAGGTGACGATGCTTCCACCCAGCCTGCCCGTCCAGGGCGCTTGTCGCCTGCTCGGCATGCGCCAGTGCCTGGCTGAGCAATGCTCGAACCAGCCCGTTGAACGCCGGACTGGCCTGGTCGGTCATTGCAGCCTGGCGTGAGACCTGGTATTCGGCCTGCAAGTCGAGCGGAACGAGCCAGCGATTGGCACGAGCGTCGATGGCCAGATCGCGGGTGGTCCGAATCAGGTACATTGCCGCGCCGAGCTCGACAAAGGGTTCATCGGCAACCAGTTCCGGTTCGATCAGGCGGGCCTCCAGGGCGTTGGCGGCGCCACCGACACGGCGAAAGTACTGCCAGGCCTGAGCGCTGCTTTCGAAGCGCGGATTGACTGCCGATTCAGTCACCCCGCCAATCAGTCCGTCAAAGGCGGCCGGATCAAGGATTTCTGAGACGCCACTGGCCTTGAGCGCCTGGATTGCCGGGTGAGCATTGGCTTCGCGCAGCGCCTGACGCCACCAGTTCAATCGGGCTGCGGCAACCTCGCCTTCGCTGCCAGCACCACCGGCAGAGGCGATTTCGGCAATGACTGTGCGCAGCGCCAGAATGGCGTCACGCTGAGCTTCTGCAGCGAACGGAAGGGTCGCGGTGAGCGGATTTCCCGGCACGAGCATGCGCTGTCGACACCATTCCATCGGCTCCATCAGTGCACCGTCGAACTGCCTTCGTCACCGCTCTGGATGATGGCTGCCAGATCGAGTTGATCGAAATGGTAGGCACGGTTGCAGAACTGACAGCGAACCTCGACCACTTTTTCCTTCTCGGCCAGATCTGCAAGTTCGGTTGCGCCAAGTCCCTGCAGGACGCCAAGCACCCGTTCACGACTACAGGGACAGTAGAACTTCAGCGGTCGGGCCGGAAGCACACGCCGGTTTTCCTGGTGAAACAATCGCTGCAGCAATTCGTCGCCAGCCAGTTGCAGCATCTCGGCCGGGCCAACGGTGGCGAACAGGTGCAAGAGGCGATTCCAGCCGTCGCCATCATCGTCCTCGCCCGGCATCTGCTGGATCATCAAGGCACAGGCGCTGGTCGAGTTCGGGTTTCTGTTGACCGCGAGGCGCAACCGGGTAGGCAATTGCTCGGAGCGTTGGAAATAGGCCTCGATGGCTTCGGAGAGGTTGACGCCCTCCAAAGGTACGATCCCCTGCCAGCGCTGCCCCCCGTCCGGTGGGTCCAGGGTCAGGGTGAGGATGCCGTCTTCCAGGAGCATGGCGAACAGATCCTCGACATTGCCCGGCAAGGCGGCATCCTCGGCCAGGCTGGCGATCGCCCGCAAGCCGCCCTCCTCGGTGCAATCGGCCATCAGCAAGGACAGCGGACCTGACGAGGACTGCAACTGGAGACTGATCCGGCCCTTGAACTTGATCCCGGAAGAAAGCATCGCCACCACCAGCAGGCTCTGGGCCAGTAATTCGGCGACGGCTGGCGGGTAGCTGGTTTCACTCAACACCTCATCGACCACAGCTTCCAGGCGAACCCAGACGCAGCGCGCGCTGACGTCTTCGAACAGCACACGTTGCAGGTAATCGGTTTGCTTCATGTTGAACAACGGTCCTCGGTTCGCAGCAGGGTCAATACTTCTGAAGGATGATTGATGACCACGTCGGCGCCCCAGCCACTGGCATCGTCACCGGCGGGCAGATAGCCCCAGGAAGCGACAACCGTCATCACTCCCGCGCCCCTGCCTGCTTCGACATCGCGCGGGTCATCACCTACGAACATGACCTCTTCAGGGGCCAGGTTCAAGCGTCGACACGCTTCCAGGACGGGAGCGGGGTCCGGCTTGGAACGACTGATGGTATCGCCGGCGATCAGGCAAGCGAAAAGATCGGCCCAGCCGGCTTTTTCGACGACCGGCACAGCCAGGGCTTCGACCTTGTTGGTCACGATGCCGAGGCCAAGCCCCTGCTGCTGAAGTTGCTTCAGCAGGTGTTCGATGCCATCGAAAACGCAGCTTCGCACCCAGATATTGGCCGCGTAGTGACTCAGGAACTCCTCGCGCAGGTCGGCCGCCTCATAACCGGGCTCATGGCCGAAGCCCGCTTCCAGCAGGCCGAGAGCGCCACGCGTCGCCATTGGCCGCAGCGCCGATTCTTCCATCTCGTCCAGCCCGCGTGCCGCCCGCAGCGCCATGAGTGTGCCGACCAGGTCCGGGGCGGTATCGACCAGGGTGCCGTCCAGGTCGAACAGCACCGCCTTGGGCATGAACTCAGGTCTGGCCACCACTACTCCGGGCGCGAGGCATGAAGCAGGTAGTTGACGGTCGGACGGGCGCCGATCCTGACCGTACGAGAAAAGGGGTTGTAGGTCATGCCACTGATGTCCCGGACGACCAGCCCTGCCTGACGACAGGCAGTGGCCAGTTCATCGGGGCGAATCAGGCGATCGTAGCGATGCGTGCCGCGCGGCAGCAGACCCAGCACGTACTCGGCCCCCACAATCGCCGTTGCCCAGGCCAGCGGGTTGCGATTGATGGTCGAGAAGAACAGTTCGCCGCCAGGCCGGCAAAGGGCAGCGCACGCGGCCACTGTGCTGGCAGGATCCGGCACATGCTCAAGCATTTCCAGGCAGCACACCACGCCGAACGAAGCCGGGGCTTCAGCAGCCATCTCTTCGGCGGTGGTCAGTTTGTAGTCGATCACAAGGTCAGACTCGGACTGGTGAAGGCGGGCTACGGCCAGCGGCTTGTCTGCCACGTCGATCCCGGTCACCCTCGCGCCCTGCTGCGCCAGCGCCTCGCACAATATGCCGCCGCCGCAGCCGACATCGAGGACTGGTTCATCAGCAAGCCGGGCACGCGCTGCAATGTACTCGACGCGCGGACCGTTGATGTCATGCAAAGGCCGGAAATCACCATCCGGATCCCACCAGCGAGCGGCCAGGGCATTGAATTTGTCGGCCTCGCGCTGATCGAGGTTGCGGCCGTGGCTGTTTGATACTTGATTGTTGCTCATGTGTGCTCTGCCGTGCTGAGTTTGCCGAGGCGCCGCTGCCAGTCGTCGGCCTGGCGCGCGATCAGGGTCGTATCCAGATTGACAGGCTGCCCGTCGACAAACACCGACTTGCCGGCGATCCAGACCTGGCTGACCTGCCCTCGCCCACAGGCGTAGACGAGCTGGGAAATCACGTTGTGCACCGGCCGGGTCTCCAGGGCGTCGAGCCGGACGGCGACGAGATCAGCCATTTTACCGACCTCGATGGATCCGGTCAGATCTTCGAGACCCAGGGCGCGAGCGCCATTGATGGTCGCCATGGAAAGCGCGCGAGCGGCCGGAACAGCTTCGGGATCACCACTGGCGCCCTTGGCCAGCAATGCTGCCAGGCGCATCTCGGCAAACATGTCGAGGGTATTGTTGCTTGCCGCGCCATCGGTACCGATGGCGATGTTGACGCCGCGCGCATCCAATCCGGCAACCGGGCAGATTCCACTGGCCAGTTTCAGATTTGACGCGGGACAATGGATAACATGCGCCCCGGTCCGGGCGACCCGGTCCATATCGGCGTCAGTGAGTTGGGTCATGTGAACTGCCAGCAGGCGCGGCCCAAGCAAGCCCAGACTTTCCAGGCGATCCAGTGGGTGCTTGCCGTGCTGGCTCATGCTGCCATCGACCTCTCCGACCGTTTCCAGCAGATGAAGGTGAATGGGCACGTCCATTTCCTCGGCCAGTTCAGCCATGCGCCTGAACGCCTGGTCACTCACGGTGTAGGGCGCGTGCGGGGCGAAGGCCGTCGTCACCAGCGGCTCGGACAGCATGGACTGATGGAAGGCCAGGCCGCGACTGAAATACTCGTCCTCGGTTTCCGCCCAGGCCGTTGGCAGGCTGATGATGGGCAAGCCGATGACCGCACGCATGCCAGCACGCACGGCCGTTGCCGCGGCAACCTCGGGGAAAAAGTAGTTGTCGTTGAAGCAGGTCGTGCCGCCGGCCAGCATTTCGGCAATGGCCAGTTCGCTGCCGGCGCGAACAAAGTCAGAGCGTACCCAGCGTTGCTCGGCGGGCCAGATATGGTTCTCCAGCCACTCCATCAAGGGCAGATCGTCGGCCAGCCCGCGCATCAGGACCATGGCCGAATGGGTATGGGCGTTGATCAGGCCCGGGATCAGGGCACAGCCCGGCAGACGCTCGATCTCTACGCCCGCGTGTCGACTGTCCAGCTCCGGGACCGGCAGCACATCGATGATCCGGTCTTCCCGGATCACCACCGCGTGCTGCAACAAGACCTGGTTTTCCGGGCAGACCGGAACCACCCAGTCCGGCAAGAGCGCCCGACCTGCCCCCGGCATGATTATTCCTTGACCCGGGAGACGTACTCGCCCTTGCGGGTATCGACCCGGATCACTTCGCCCTCTTGAACAAACAGCGGCACGCGCACGGTCGCTCCGGTTTCCAGGTGGGCCGGCTTGCCGCCACTGCCGGACGTGTCGCCCTTGAGGCCAGGGTCGGTTTCCACGATTCTCAGCTCGACAAAGCTTGGTGGCAGCACGGTCAGTGGTTCGCCGTTCCAGAGGGTCACCTGGCACATGTCCTCTTCCTTGAGCCATTGGGCGCTGTCGCCGACTGCAGCCTTCCCAGCGGCAAGCTGCTCGAAACTGGTCGGGTCCATGAAGTGCCAGAATTCACCGTCGCTGTAGAGATACTGAATCTCCTTTTCGAAGACGTCGGCGGCCTCCACGGTCTCATTGGACTTGAAAGTCCGTTCAATCGTGCGGCCCGTTTTCAGGTTGCGGATCCGCACCCGGCTGAACGCCTGACCCTTTCCGGGCTTGACGAATTCGTTTTCGACAATGTTGTACGGGTCGCCATCAAGGATAATCTTCAGGCCGGACTTGAATTCACTCGTGCTGTAGGTTGCCATGGTCTCTCCGAATTACAATAACGCCCCTGCCAGCAAATTGGAGTGACAGGGGCGATGACAGGCGTCAAAAATCGATCACAATCCGCTATTTTAGCGCGAAGGGCGCTCAAGCCCAAGCAATCTGCATGGCGCGAGCAGATTCGCACCGCGTTCAGGCGCCCTGATGAGCTGTTGGCCTATCTCGATCTGGCGGCCGACGGCAGCCGCGTCCCGACCAAATCGCCTTTTCCGATGCTGGTCCCGCGGGCTTTCGCGGCGCGAATGGAGGCCGGCAACCCCCACGACCCGCTGCTGCTGCAGGTCCTGCCGGACCGGCGCGAAGCAGAAACCGTGTCGGGTTTTGTTTCCGACCCGGTCGGCGACGGAGCGAGCAGAAAAGTCCGCGGACTGCTGCACAAATACTCTGGACGGGCCCTGCTGATTACCACCGGCGCTTGCGCG
>JBLRWT010000141.1:0-5881 GCA_047921095.1 Wenzhouxiangella sp.
TTTTGCCGTAAAGATGGCTGAGACATGTAAATAATCAGGTCGTGGTTTATCGATCCGTTTGGCCTGGCAAGGAAAAGCCCATCTTGCCCGCGCAGATCCGTTCGATTCCGGCCAGGTCTCGGATCTGGTGGATTTCCGGGTAGCCGGTTTGGGTAAAGAGCTTTCTGACCTGATCTGCCTGATCGTAGCCGTGTTCGACAGCCAGCCAGCCGCCGGGGGCGAGCAGGGCGGGGGCGCCGGTGATCAGGCGTTTGATCACTTCCAGTCCATCGCCATTCGTGGCCAGCGCAATCTCGGGTTCGTGACGCAGATCGCCTTGTTGCAGGTGCGGGTCGTCGGCGCCGATGTATGGCGGATTGCTGACGATCAGGTCAAACGTCTGTCCGGCCAGCGGTTCCAGCGCATCTCCGCGCACCAGCTTGACCCGTTCGAGACCCAGGTGCTTGCGATTGCGCGAGGCCACGGCCAAGGCATCGGTGCTGACATCGGTCCCGCAGCACTCCCAGCCGGGCCGTTCGGCGGCCAGGGTCAGAATGATGCAGCCCGAGCCGGTGCCGATATCGGCGACCCGGGTGGTGTCGGAAAGCCCCAGCCCCAGGGCAAACTCGACCAGGTGCTCGGTTTCGGGGCGCGGGATCAACACCGCGGGGCTGACCTGGAATTCGCGACCGTAGAATTCGCGACTACCCGTGATGTAGGCCATCGGTTCGCCGGCCTGCCGCCGCTGCAGCATGGCCTGCATTGCTTGCAGCATTTCCGGCTCGGGTCGGACGTCGCCGTGCGCGATCAACCAGGCACGCGGGCGGCCGAGCACCGCTTCGGCAATCAGGTCCGCTTCCAGTGTGCTTCCAAGCTTGCCTGTCGCATATTTGCGCCAGCTTGCCAGATCCTTTGTCATGATTGATGGACCCATGATTGATCGCCCGGATTATGGGTGATCAGGTGCGATCAGGAGGCCAGTGACTGCCCGGAGTGGTGGCTCATACCCTTGGGGTCGCGGTTGCCCATGAGTCTTTGTGCCAGGCGAGTTACATCATCGCCGATCAGGTACAGCGTCGGGATCAGGGCCAGCGTGATGATGGTCGCAAACACAATGCCGAATGCCAGCGAAGCAGCCATGGGAACGACCAGTTGCGCCTGCAGGCTTTTCTCGAAGAACACGATGGGGGCAAGCCCGAGGAAAGTCGTTGCCGAAGTCAGCACGATCGGCCGGAAGCGCGCGCGCGCGGCCTTGATCGCGGCTTCAACTCGCGATTCTCCGGCCTGGCGGTGATGGTTGACGAAATCAACCAGGATCAGACTGTCGTTGACCACCACACCGGCCAGCGCAATGATGCCGAACATCGAGATGAGGCTGATCGGAATGCCCAGCAGCCAGTGCCCGAACACCGCCCCGATGGCACCGAATGGAATCACCGACATGATCAGCAACGGCTGCAGATAGGAGCGCAACGGAATCGCGATCAACGCGTAGATCAGGAACAGCGCAAAGACCGTACCGGCCAGCAGTTCCTGATTGAGCTCCCGGGCATTGCGGGTCTGTCCGGCGAGGCGGTAATTGACGCCGGCATGCTCTTCGATGATGGCCGGCAAGGTCTCGCTCATCAACTCGCGCGTAATTGCTCCCGGCTCGCTCAGGTCCTTGTCGATGCGCGCGGTCACGCTGATCGAGCGCTCGCGGTTGTATCGGCGGATGGTCGATGGACTTGTACCCATTTCCAGTCTGGCTACGGCCCGGAACGGGACTTCTTCGCCGTTCGGCGTGCGGATGCGCATCTCCTCAAGATATCCCTGCGACTGGCGTTGCTCACGCGGGTAGCGCACCATCACGCGCACGTCATCCTGGCCGCGCTGAATGCGCTGCACTTCCTCGCCGAAGAACGCCTGGCGGACCTGCCGCGCGAGATCCTGTTGGGTCAGTCCCAGCACTTCGGCCTCCGGCCGGATGGTCATCTGCAGCTCGCGAATGCCGCCTTCGAAACTGTTGCGGATATCGTAGGTTCCTTCGAACGTGCGAATCGCCGCTTCGAGCGCGTTGGCGGCCGACTCCAGCTGTGCGAGATTGCGACCGACGAGCTGGAACGACAGATCCGGGCCGTCACCGCCGGGGGTGGAGGCACTGCCGATTCTCAAGCCTCGCGAGCCGGCGATCTCGCCGGTCTTGGCGCGCCAGCGGCGCTCGATTTCCTGAATGTTGATACGCCGGTCGCGGGTCTTGTGCAGCTCCACCACCATGGTGCCGGCAGTCTCGGAGCTCGACCATGCAAACACGCTGCGTACCGCGCCTCCGTCTAGCTCGAATTCCTCTGCGATCTCGCGATCGACTTCCTGCAGCGTTTCGCGCAGGTGGTCCATGGCGTTGTGGGTGACATAGGCGGGTGTGCCCTCTGCCATTTGCAGCTCGACGTTGATGAAGTCACTGGCGACATCCGGGAGCATCACCACGCGCATGTAGGGCCCGGCAATGAAACCGATCGAGAGGATCAGCGCTGCAACGAACGAGGCCAGCGTGACGTAGCGGTTGTGCAGCAGCAGGCGCAGCGAGGGCAGGTAAAAGCGGTCGATGAAGCGATAGAGGTTGTCGGAAAAGCCGCGCTGGAAACGCACCAGCCGGTTGCCGGTATCGGGTTCGTACTTTCTCACCCGCATGTGGGAAAGATGGGCCGGAAGGATCAGCTTGGATTCGACCAGCGACATCAGCAGCGCCAATACCACGACCCAGCCGATAGGGGCGAAGAACTGGCCGGAAATGCCCGTGACCATCAGGATGGGGACAAACGCCGCGATCGTGGTCAGAACGCCGAAAGTGGCCGGGATCGCGACTTTCATGGTGCCGTTGACGACATTGTCGGCCGAATGACCCTTCTCGCGAATCTCGGTGTAGGCCGACTCACCCATGACAATCGCATCGTCGACCACGATGCCGAGTACCACCAAAAAGCCGAACAAGCTGATCAGGTTCAGCGTCACGCCCACGACCGGAAGCATGAACATTGTTCCGGCAAATGCCACCAGCAACCCGACCATGACCCAGAATGCAAGCTTCAGGCGCAGGAAAAGTGTCAGGATCAGAAATACCAGGATGGCACCGGCGATCAGATTCTTGCTCATCATGATCAGCCGGTCCTTGAGATAGAACGACGCATCACCCCACCATTCGACCTGGATGCCGTCGGGCAGGGTTTTTTTTCGTTGTTCGATGTAATCGCGTACGGAGCGGGCCACCGCCAGTGCGTCCTGTTCGCCGACACTTAGCACCGAGATGGCGACGCTGGGCCGGCCGTTGTGACGCGCGTAGCGATCGCGCTCGATGAATCCGTCCTTGATTTCGGCGATGTCGGAAAGCAGTACGCGCGATCCGTCAGGGTTGGTACGAATCACGATATCGGAAAAATCCCGACCGACATAGGCCTGGCCCATCGCGCGCAGCAGGATGTCGCCGCCGACCGCCTCGATGCGTCCGCCTGGCAGGTCCAGTGAAGATCGGCGTACCGCATCGGCCACTTCGGCCAGCGTAAGCCCGTAGGCCCTGAGGGTTTCCTCCCGGACTTCGATGCCGATTTCGTAAGGCCGGTCGCCGACCAGGTTGGTCTGGGTCACATTGGGCAGCGCTACGATCTCATCGCGGATCTGGCGTCCGGCCTCCTTGAGCGTTCGTTCGGGGACGTCGCCGAAAACGCTGACCCACAGTACTTGCTGAGTGAATGTGTTGCGTTCATAGCGCGGTCGCTCGGTCTCTGCCGGGAAAGTGGCGATGGCGTCGACCCGGTTCTTGATGTTGTCCAGTACTTCGCTGATGTCGGCTTCCGGTTGCACCTCGACAGTGACGGTGCCGGAGCCTTCGCGTCCGGTGGCGATGATCTCGCGAATCCCTTCAAGGTCCTGAATGGCTTCCTCGATCTTGATCAGCACGCCTTCCTCGACATCACGCGGGGTTGCACCCCGGTAGGGGACGGTTACGGTGACGAAGTTGGTTTCAAAGCGCGGAAACACTTCCTTGGTGATCGTCCAGCCTGTGAAGACGCCGCCGATGATCAATGCCCACATCAGCAGGTTGGCTGCGACCGAGTTGTGCGCAAACCACCCGATGATGTTGCCGTACCAGCCACGATCCTTCATGAATCTGTTCCTGAATCCGTGCTGACTACCTCTTCACTGACCGGAAGAATGCGCAGTACCGGCTCGGTGCCTGTCGACTTGCGCACGTTCAGGCGAAGGCCTGGAATCGGGGTGGGAATCGCCGTGACCACAACCCGATCGATTTCACTCAGGTCTGCCGACACGTAGCTCTCTCGTGGCGTCGCGCGTACGACCTCGACCGAGATGATACGAAGTTGGTCGGATTCATCGGCCAGGTAGACCTGGTTGCCGTCGTGGATTGCCTGGCTGGGGATTATGGCCAGTCCGCTGGCGTCGCGCCCCGGGATCATCGCTTCGACGTAGGTGCCAATGGGGATGGGCTCGTGGCGCGAGGACGGCAAAAGGGCGTAGGGGTCTTCAATTTCGGCGACCAGGTAAGTCAGGCGCGTGTTGCGGTTGATGACGCCTTCGGTGCGCACCAGTCGTGCCCGCCACTGATGGCGATTTCCGGCTGCCGACGCCGATAAAGTGACTTCGCGGTTGATGTTGTCAACCATGCCAGGCCGGATGCCCAGGAAAGCCAGGTCATTCTCGGCCATCGGCAACCGCACTTGCGCCCGCTCGATTCCAAACGCCGCGCCCAGTGCGCTACCGGCCGAAACAAACTGGCCCAGATCGACCGATCGCTCGCGGACCATGCCCTTGAAGGGCAACTTGATGCGGGTGCGTTCCAGCTCGCGCCTGGCACGCGCCACGGCCGCTTCCTGGGCCTGAACCGCGGCCCGCGCACGTTGTACCTGCGGGAGCCGCAGCATCAATTCCGAGGGCTGACGGGAATCTCCGTACAGGCGCCGGAAATCGTCGCGCGCCGCATCCGAGCGCGCCTGTTCATCGGCCAGCGTGGCTTGCGCGGAGGCCAGTTCCGCCTCGGCAGCGAGCAGCGCGGTCTGGTAATCGCTCGGGTCGATGTGGGCAAGTACCTCGTCGGCCTGGAAGATGCCGCCGGCGACGAACGTATCGGACACCCAGATCACCCTGCCGGTCACCTCGGAGACCAGCTCGGTCTCGATTTTCGGGCTGATCACTCCCTGGCCGCGCACCTGGAAGCGGCCGGTGGAGATTTCAGGCGCCACGACATCGACCAGCAGCGCTGCCTGCTCCGGCTCGCTGCGCTCCGGTTCGGGACCCATGCGCGCGAGAAATTTGGCCGCGACGACGGCAATCACCACGATGGCGATCGGCAGAGCAATCCGTAGAGCAATCGGCTGAGTGAAGCGCATCAGTCTTGACATATGTGAATTGTGCAGGGGGCGAGTGAATCCATCGTCAAGCATGCCGAAAACAGCCCCTCCCGGCCAGTGCCGAAAGCCATGCATGCTTCATCAGGCGGCGTCCGGGCTGCCACGGAATGATCGGTGCGATCGGGTACACTATCAGGCCGACCATTCATCCCGAGCCAGCATGCACAGCCGCCCCGCGCCCGACGGCATTCACATCAAGACTCCCGAGGAAATCGAGGCAATGCGCGTGGCCGGGCAGCAGGCGGCCAGCGTATTGAAGATGATCGCGCCGCATGTCCAGCCCGGCATCACGACCGGCGAACTGGATCGGATCTGCCACGAGTATATCGTCGATGAGCTCAAGGCCATTCCGGCGCCGCTGAATTACCGCGGCTTTCCGAAATCCATCTGCACCTCGGTCAATCACGTGGTCTGCCACGGAATCCCGGGCGACCGGGTGCTCAAGGATGGCGATATCGTCAATATCGACATCACGGTGATCCAGGATGGCTGGCATGGCG
>JBLRWT010000142.1:0-5876 GCA_047921095.1 Wenzhouxiangella sp.
CTCGTTACATCAACTCCGGAACCACGGATCAGGCGCGTCCGCTCACGATCCACCAAACCCCATTTAACAAAACTGTCCTGATCCTCCGCATTCTGGTAAATCACCCGTACCCCATTTCCACGCAACGCCAACCGATACAAGCTACGTACAATCGGCCGCACCAGGCGCGCCTTGATACCGGGATCGGTGAACACGTGCCCCAGGCCGGTCACAGCATTGACGATTCTGATGCCACCAACCAGTTTAGCGGCAATGGTGCCGTAGAGGACGCATTTGATGGTGAAGTGGTGGACCAGGGCGGGTCGTTCCCGGCGGTAGAGTTTCATCAATTGCCGGATCAAAGCGAGTTCGTGCAGTGGGTTGGTACTGCGGGTCGAGAACGGCACCGGAATCCAACGGAAACCCATCTCAATCAGACGCGGCCCGTATTCGCCGGGCGGAGAAACCAAAACGACGTCGTGGCCTTCATTCCGCAGCCGCTTGGCCAGAGAGAGGCGGAAGTTGTACAGGTACCAGTCGGTGTTGGCGAAGAGCAGTATTTTACGAGCGGGCATGTTGCCACCATTTCAGGATCGGACTTAATTCAAAATACACGATTTTACCGAATTCCACCCACACTGTCTGCAAAGTGAGTTCGTCTTGCCACCAACCCTGGTCCGGCGGCAGCCTGTTCCCATAATAACCTGAGTGAACAACACTGGTTTCTATGCCGCTGTCTTTGTACACACGGGTAAAGATGACCTGAGCGCGGCGCGAATGATAGGGGTCGGTTACGACCAGGACCTTTTTAATTCCCCTTTGATGACAATAATCCAGGGTGATTTGCGCATCGGTAACAGTACTGGTTGAACCGATGAGACATTCGACCCGCTTCCCTTCGAAGGTGCCTTCATCGCACAGGTTGCGGGCGATATGGTTCCAATGGCTTTTCTTATTGTCGACCAGTAGAATCGGCTGGAATTGCTCGCCCTCACTCAGTCCTACCGCCTTGCGTACCCGGCTACCGTCACCGCCGCCCAGCACAACGATGGTGTCTGCTCGCACCGGCTCGCTGTCGACCACCAGCCAGTCGGCCAAGTGCGGCAGACTGAGGGTCGTGACTCCGGTCAGCAGAGTCAGGCCGGTGAACAAACCAAGAAGAAATGTCAGGAAGCGTGTCATTTTAAGTAAAATCTGTGATTTGAAAGCCGTTGATTGAAAGGAATCACGAATAACAAATCACTGCCCCTCCAACCACATCTGAAACATCAACACATCCCACAGATGAAATTGCCAGTTGCGTTTACCGGCAAGATGTTCCTGCCACTTTAAACGGATAGGTCCTGGGTGAAAGTACCCCTCGATTTTCAACCGGGATTCGCTCAACAGGTCTTCAGCCCAATCACGTAACGGTCCGCGCAGCCAGTCGGCAATCGGGATCTCAAAGCCCATCTTGGGACGTTCAATCAATTCTCTGGGCACATGGCGATAAAGGATCTTGCGCAGCAGATATTTGCCCTGCCGCTCTCTGATTTTCAAATCAAGCGGAACTCTAGCGGCAAATTCGGCAAGGCGGTAATCGAGCAGAGGCGCCCGTGCTTCCAGGCTGACCCCCATGCTGGCCCGGTCCACCTTGACCAGGATATCGTCCGGCAAATAGGTCATCTGGTCGAGAATCATCATTCCCTCGGCAAAGCCAAACTGTTCGAAGATCCTGTCGGCATCCGTCAGCAGCGTCGACGGCTCAAGACCATCGACGACGAGGTCTGACGGCATGTGCCAGTGGGAGACCAGACTTTTATACAAATCGGCCGGCGCGGATGCCCGCAGGGCCTGAGCCAGTTTAAGAACTTTATCGGCCGGTGTCCGGTGTTCAAGATTGAGCATACTCATCAGCCGAGGCCATGCTTTCGGAGGAACAGCGTCGAGCAACGCTGCCGCTCCGCCCCGCGCAACCGCTGGCCACGAAGCCATTTTGTTCCAGATCTGAGGAGCCCAGACATAGCGGTTATAACCGCCGAACAGTTCATCACCGCCATCGCCCGAAAGTGCAACTGTGACATGTTCACGGGCAAACTTCGAAACCAGGTAGGTCGGAATCTGAGATGAATCGGCGAATGGCTCATCATATAGGACTGGCAACCTGGGAACGACATCCAGCACGTCCTGTGGAGACAGCGTCAGTTCATGATGCTCCGTACCCAGATGCTGTGCCACCTGTCGCGCATCGTCGGCCTCGTTGTGAGCCGCTTCCGTGAAACCAATGGTGAAGGTCTTTACCGGGCGCTCTGACTGGGCTTGCATCAGTGCCACCACCAGCGACGAATCGATCCCGCCGGAAAGAAACGCGCCGAGTGGCACGTCGGCAATCATCCGGCTGGCTACGGCATCTTTCAGCAAAAACTCCAGTTGCCCTTCGACTTCTTCGGCTGAACCGGCAAATCGATTCGCCTGTCCCTCTTCACAAACCTGCTTCGCCGACCAGAAAGGCTTGATATCGCTGGCGATATCCTCGTAGCGGGTCGCTCGTTGCAACTTGTCCATCGGCAGTTTGAGACTGGTCGCTGGAGGCAGCTTGTAGATGTACTGATATATTGAATAGGGGGCCGGAATGCAGTTATGTCGTAACAGCAGCGTGAGGGCCTGGCGATCGATGTCGTTGGAGAAACCTGGACAGGCCTTGAGAGCTTTGAGCTCCGAGCCGAACACGAAACTGTCACCAGCCCAGCCGAAATAAAGTGGTTTTTTGCCGAAACGGTCGCGCACCAGCGACAGACTTTTTTCCTGGCGATCCCAAAGGGCGAAGGCAAACATGCCATTGATCCGTGGCAGGGTTTGTTTGAGTCCCCAGATGTTGATGGCTGCGAGCAGCACTTCGGTATCTGATTGGCCGCGAAAGTGAAGTGGTTGATGGTTAGCGCACTGCAGTTCGGCTTTTATTTCTTGAAAATTATAGATTTCGCCGTTAAAGACGATGACATACCGACCGCAGCCCGAAAACATCGGCTGATGACCAGCCGGCGACAGGTCTAGGATCGACAGGCGGCGGTGGCCGAGAGCGACCGGCGCATCTGGATCGGTCCATACTCCCGAAGAATCTGGCCCCCGGTGCAGCAAGGTCCCCGTCATCTCCGCGACGATCATTCCCAACATGTCGCGCGGTATTACCTGCCCTGATGCTATGAGTCCTGCAAAACCGCACATAATAACCCTATGAATAAGCAGTGACTGATCACAGATCACCAGTTACTGATAATACTTTGATCATAAAAACAGCCAATTCCGATACGGAATCCAATACTGCGCATGGGTCGCAAAATTCAACCACACAAACAGCACCAGCGCATAATAGGCGACCACCGCCGCGGCAAACAGCTGGTTGCGGGTCTGTTTCCCGCCGAACACCTCTGGGACATAAGCGAACACCGCCAACTGAAGTGGCAACATGTAGAGGGCGACACGGTCCAGCGCGGTGCTGGCCGGCGTGACGAAGTAGCCAGCCAGCAGGGCCAGGGAGATCATCGCGAACCAGGTCCACAGTCGCAGCTGAGCCAGGTTCATCTCGAAGTTGCGCCGCCAGAGCAACAGAATCGCTGCCGGTACGGCGTTCATTGCCAAACGGACTAGAGCCCCCTGCGACTGGTATTCGGCATCGATATAGCCCGCGTACAGGGTTTCGACCGATTCAGCCAGTAATGTAGTATAAGCCACCGCCACAGTCACCGCCACCCAGACCGCCGTCCACAGACGCTTGCGGGTCGCCGCCAGGGCGGCGATTGGCAGCAGCAGCACTGCTGACTTGTGGAATGTGGCGCCGAGGAGTACCCAGAAAACATACTTGCTTACCGACCGCCGCCCCAGTGCGACCAGGCCGATCATCGCAAGCCCAAGCGCAATCCCCTGACGGGTATAGCCCATGCCGAGGACGACCACCAGGTAGGGCACGGCTGCAGTCAGGGCCAGCCAGGGGCGAGGCAGGCTGCGGCAGAAAACCACCAGGCCGAAGGAGAAGATCGCCGCGCCGATCAGGTTGACACCATAAATTCCCCAGTCGTACTGCAAGCCCAGCCATTCCAGCATCCGGTAGCCGGGGTCGCTTTCGGTTAAGGCGTCGGCGAGGTCGCGGTAGGACATGGCCTGGAAATTACGGATGTAATTGTACCAGTCGCCGCCCACCTGATAACGACCTCCGATCAGCAGGGTCAAAACAATGACCAGCCACCAACCGCGTTTAAGGGTGAAGCGGAGATTGCCGCCAAGCTGGCCCCTGGTCAATCGTGAATTGGCCAGGGCAGCTAGAGCGGGGATCAAGAACATCAACCAATAAGGCCACATTTATTTAAACACTTTCGTTATTTGTTATTCGTAATCAGTGATTCATGGTGATTTTCAGATCACAAATCACAGCCTTCTCAGCAACTCCACCAACCTCGGTGCCATCACTTGTAACGAATAACGCGTCTCAACCTTTACTCGCCCGGCCTTCCCCATCCTGCTTCGCTCTTTCGGATGGTCGCGCATAAAACAGAGCGCTTTCACCCACTCGTCATGGCTAGCGGACAGCAGACCGTTCCCCAGTTCCTCGACAATTTCGGCATTGACACCCACCGGAGAAGCCACTACTGGCAGCCCGCAGGCCATGTACTGAATCAGTTTAAAACCGCATTTGCCGCGCGCCCAGGGTTCGTCAGGCAGCGGCATGATGCCGACGTCAAAGGTCTGCATCGAGATAACTTCTGTAGCTTCATTCCAAGGCAACACCTCAACCGGCACCCCCGGCAGGTCGATGGCACCGGAGCCGATCACCCGGACCAGAGCCCTGCCATCCCGGCAGACTTCTGCGAGAGCCGGCGCGATGGTTTGCAGATACTTCGCCGTGCTGGGTGATCCGATCCACCCGATGACAAGGGGGGCATGTGTCTGTCGCTCCCTGACCTTCAACGGATAGCGATCGAGATCGACAACCGTCGGAATAATCTCCACCCGTTTAGCACCAGCATGGCCGGCATAGTCCGCAAGATAGGAATTCCCCGCCAGAACCAGCTCAGCATGGCGCATCACTGTGGCGATTTTTTTACCCAGAAGGGTGCGCACCAGCGGGTTGCGATGGTGATCATACTGGTGAAACAGGGCATCGTCGTAATCAACCACATAGCGACAGCCAGTCCTGGCCAGCAATTTTTCGAAGAGCGCGGGGTAATACGGAATGAGCTCATATTCAATAACCACCAGGTCAGCACTACGCGCCCTGGTGATGGCCATGATGCGGCGCTGAAAGGCTCGCAGAAGATCTGGAATTGAACCGCGGCCTTGCCTGTAGCGGTTGGCCAGGTATTCATCATCAAACAGTGGCGAAATCTTACAGTGGATGCCTGCCATTTCCAGGTGGGGCAGATACTGAAATGTCCGGTAGCGACTGCTGGCACCAAGACGTGAATATTTTGACAACAGTGCGATCTTCACTTAAAAGTCCCGGTCAGGTGATGTTTCCTTGCGATGGTCCATTTCCTTGTAAATTGCGCGATAGCGCTCTGCGCCTTTATCGGCAGAAAAATAATCTTCGGCAGCCTTACGGCAGCGTTGTGAGTCAACGATATCGTCATAAATCGCAAGCAAGTGCTGCGCCGATTCGGCAAGAGATTTCTCATCATGAACATCATCGATGACAACACCAACACTGTATCTACCTATGAGCTGACCAAAATCACCGGCGCCAATATTACCAACCACGGGCACACCCGTTGCCAGACATTCAGCGAGACGTGTCGGCGCACGACCGATGTCCGGCGCATAAAACATCACTCCCAGATCCATTTGACTGAGATAATTAGGCATCTCGGAAGGTGTTGCCGCCGCAATTCGAATATCTGAGGGATCGATCCCGGATGCCTTTGAGC
>JBLRWT010000143.1:0-5842 GCA_047921095.1 Wenzhouxiangella sp.
CTCATCGTCCGGTTTGCCTTCCTCTGGTCGGCCCAGGTGCGACATCACCATCACCGCCGCCCCTGCATCAAGGGCCTGGCGGAAGGTCGGGATCGAAGCGCGAATCCGGGCATCGGAGGTCACCTCGCCCCGCTGGATCGGCACATTCAAATCAGCGCGGATCAAAACCCGCTTGCCTTTCAAGTCAACCTGGTCGAACGTTTTCATGGCTCGCATCCCAAACAAAGCAAATCAATTTCGAAAAGCCCACCACAGAGGCACGGAGTCACAGAGAAAAATCATGACGAATTCTTGATGATTTCCTCTGTGCACTCTGTGCCTCCGTGGTTAATGCTTTTCCAGACTACCGACTTCCGACTTCCGACCTGAACCTTGGCTTTCCACGGGCCAAGCTTATGGCCGTCGGGGATGCAACCCCGACCTACGTGTAGCGAGACTCAACGACCACCGACCTCCGTCTTCCGTCTTCCGTCTTCTCGAACCTTACGCCTTTGCCAAAACCAACGCCGTATCCAGCATCCGGTTGGAAAAGCCCCACTCGTTGTCATACCAGCTCAACACCTTGACCAGGCGGCCACCGGCGACCTTGGTCAGGCTGGCATCGAAAATCGAAGAGCGCGGGTCGTGATTGAAATCGATCGAGACCAGCGGTTCATCGTTGTAACCGAGGATCCCCTTGAGATCGCCTTCGCTGGCGGCCTTGACGGTCCGGTTGACTTCCTCGACGCTGGTATCGCGGCTGGCGATAAAGCTCAGATCGACGACCGAGACATTGATCGTCGGCACCCGCATGGCGAAACCATCGAGCTTGCCCACCATTTCCGGCAGTACAAGGCCGACCGCCGAGGCGGCCCCGGTCTTGGTCGGGATCTGGCTCATGGTGGCCGAACGCGCGCGGCGCAGATCCGAGTGGAAGACATCGGTCAGCACCTGGTCGTTGGTGTAGGCGTGGATGGTGGTCATCAGCCCGGATTCCAGGCCAATGGTGTCATTGAGTGGCTTGACCAGCGGCGCCAGGCAGTTGGTAGTACACGAAGCGTTTGAAACGACGTGATCATCGGCGCCGATGACATCGTGGTTGACGCCGTAGACGATGGTCGGCAGATCCTTGCCGGCTGGGGCGGAGATCAGGACCTTGCGGGCGCCGGCCTTGAGATGGGCCGAGGCCTTTTCCTTGCTGGCGAAAAACCCGGTGCATTCCATGACCACGTCGACACCCAGCTCACCCCAGGGCAGCTTCGATGGATCACGCTCGGCCAGAACCCGGATGCGGTCGCCGTTGATCACGATGTCGTCGCCGTCGACCGATACATCGGCATTGAATTTGCCGTGGGCGGTGTCGTAGCGAGTCAGGTGCGCGTTGGTCGCGGTATCGCCGAGGTCATTCAGGGCAACGATCTGAATCTCGCTGTTACGGTTGGATTCATACAGTGCGCGCAGGACGTTGCGGCCGATACGGCCATAACCATTGATGGCGACCTTGATAGGCATGGGTTTGCTCTCCGGAAATGAGTGGAATTGGACACATCGTCAATTGTACTGCGATGGATGACTCAGAACCACCGGGAAAGGCGGTTGGCTGGTTGGCACCTGTCATCCCGGACTTGATCCGGGATCTCACAAGTCCCGCGCTGGCCCCAGGCTTCAAGCATCGCAGATCCCGGATATTCGCTGACGCGAATTCCGGGATGACAGTTTAGGAGGCGCGGGTTGGCTGGTTCGCTGGTTGGCCCCTGTCATCCCGGACTTGATCCGGGATCTCCTCAAGTCCGCCAGGTCGGGTCGGCATGCTGGGCTTGGGAGGTCCCGGATCAAGTCCGGGACGACAGACTTATCGGTTGGCTGGTTGCTCCCCGCCTTCACCTTTCACCTTTTGGCCCTCCCAACCTTCCCAGATACCCCCGCCCGCTCAGCATCAACGAACGGAACGCGTCAGCATCTCCTTCATCAATGCTCGCCTGCAGCGCCTGGACGGCTTCGTTCAGTGCGGCTCGCGCGGCGGGCGCATGTTCGTTGAGGCTTTGAATTTCGAAGTACAGATCCGGATTTTCTTCGGCCACGTCCCTGGCGATATCCAGTTGGCGTTGGAAGGTGGTGCTGGAGATGCCGGCCAGTTGGTCCGCGCGCACGCCTGATTTTTCCAGGGCGGTGAAAAACGCGATGTTGATTGCGTGTGACAGGCCAAGCACCAGGGCGATCAGTCGGTCGTGGTCGGCCAGGGGGATTCGGGTGACCTCGGCCATGGTGTCGGCGAACAGGTCCGCGACCTGGTCGACCGCCGCCGAACATCCGGCATCCATCAGCAAGACATGGCGACCTGAAAGCAGGCGTGTGTCGGGGCCGAACATGGGATGGACCGAGCAGATGGTCAGACCAGACTGTGCCGCCCTGCGCAGGGGGTCGATCAGGGGTGACTTGATCGAGGCGACTTCAAAGACCAGTGCCTTGCTGCCAGCCTGTGTCAGCGTGTCGATGATCCCGACGCTTGCGCGTATGGGCGCGGCAACGACGATCAGGTCGACGTCAGCCGGCGCATCCTGCCAGCGCGCATAGCAGTTGGTGGCGCTTGCCGATTCGGCGTATACCGGGTCGGCCAACAGCACATCGAAACCCTGGTTTTCGAGGAAGCCGGCCAGCCAGCCACCCATCAGACCGCCGCCACCAATGATCAGCGCGCGACGACCCACACCCTGCGCGGCGAGCTTGCCGCGTTCCTGTTCCTGGCGGGTCAACGAGGCGGTGATCAGACGCTTGAGCAGATCTTCAGCTACGGCCGGATCCAGGCCGACGCGCTCGGCCTTGGCGCGAACCAGTTCGATTACCTGACGTTCGCGCCGAAAATCGCGCAATTGGCGACCTTCGCCCTGCTTGACCCGTCCAATCTCGGACACGATCCGCTGGCGCTCGGCAGCCAACTCGATCATTCCGCCATCGACCTGGTCGAGCCGGTCGCGCAAGGCGCGCAATTGATCCTGCGTGGACTCTTTACCCATGACGGTCAGGCTCGACTCATGAATTCGCCGGTTTCGGTATTGACCTTGATCTTTTCACCTGGCGTGATGTAGTCGGGCACCAGCACGTCAATACCTGTTTCCAGCGTGGCCGGCTTGCTGGACTTGTTCGCCGATGCCCCTTTCATGACCGGTGCGGTATCCGTGACTTCCAGCACCACCGATTGCGGCAACTGGATCGCTACCGGGTCGTCACCGATGATGAGCACATAGATGCCCTGCAGGCCATCGGTGATGTACCCGGCCGCATCGCCGATATCATCGGGCGAGAGCACATACTGGGAGAAATCCTCGTTGTCCATGAACACGAAGCCATCGGCATCACGATAGGAAAACTCGGTCTGGCGGCGAGTCAGGTCGGCCTCGCGCAACAGATCATCGCCCTTGAAGGTCAGCTCACGGCGATCGCCAGCGGGGATGGACTCCAGCTTGAAGCGGAATAGTGTGCCGCCCCCGCGCGCGGTCGGTGATGAACGGTCAATCTGGCGGACGGCGTAAACGGTGCCGTCATGTTCGATGACCTGGCCGCGCTTGACTTCATTGGCTTTGGGCATGTTGCTCGTGCCTCAATGTGTTCTCAGAGCCGGCAAGATTACCCTGAAACGGGCCCGTCCGGGTCTGTTTTCATCGAACACGAATCAACCTGTTGTGATAGTTTTCCTATTGCTTCCCGACAATCTCGAGGACATGGGCTGACCATGCTGAACTCCCGCATTTTATGGCTCAGCTTCTGGATCAGCGTGCTGGCCGTGGCTGGCCTGCTCGCCGCTGTCTGGTTCGGCGGCAGGTTCTGGCTGTCGCACTCCCAGTTCGATTATGAAGGTCAGGCAAACCTGGGCGCGCTTGAAGCCAGCGTCGAGATTTTGTTCGACGATCGGGGCATTCCACGTATTTATGCCGAAACGGATGCCGATGCCCTTGCCGCCCTGGGCTGGCTGCATGCCGGCGAACGACTGTTTCAGATGGAGCTGATTCGGCGCGTGGCCCGCGGCGAGTTATCCGAACTGGTCGGCGAAGCCGCGCTGGAAATGGACATCCTGCACCGGGCCATCGGCTTCGCCCGCCGCATCGAGCAGGACACACCGCAACTGGCGCCTCGAACGCTGGCCTTGACCGAAGCCTACGTGGCCGGCATCAATGCCTGGATCGATCAGGCCGAACGATTGCCCCCTGAATTCATCCTGATGCGCCAGCACCCGGAACCGTGGCGGGTGGAGGATGTGCTCCTGGTGGCCTATTACCAGACCTTCTACACAACAACCCTGGTCCAGCGCCTGAGCGACGCATGGCGGGAGATCGTTGCCCATTTTGGCCCCGAAGCATCGCACTGGCTGTATCCACCAGGCGAATGGACCCGGTCCAGTGTGCCCACGCTCAGCCTGGCCGAAGGCTCGAACACCTGGGTCGTCGCGCCGCAGCGCTCGGCCACCGGCGCCGCCCTGCATGCCTCCGACCCGCACCTGCAATACGACACTGCCCCGGGCATGTGGTATGCCGTCGGCATTCATTCTGCCGAAGGCCTGAACACCCTCGGCGTCACCGCCCCAGGGCTGCCATTCGTGGCCATGGGCCACAATGGCCGGATTGCCTGGGCCTTCACCGTTGCGCCGGTGGATGTCTTCGAAATCTGGCAGCAACCACGTCATCCGGAAGACCCGACCCTGTTGCAGACCAGCGATGGCTGGGAGCCCATGGAAACGCGGACAGAACGCTTCCTGATTCGCGATCATGAGACCGCTATCGAACGCGAATTCCATTCAACAGCACGCGGCCCGGTGATCGAGATGGACGACCAGGCGGTCCTTGTCATGCAGTGGTCCGGACTGGAACTGCCCATCGCCGAGGTGGTGGAGAACGGTCTGGCGATCAGCCACGCTCAGGACTTCGACAGCTTTCGACAGGCCAGTACCCGGGTTGGCGCCCTGTCGGTGAACTGGAGTTATTCCGATCGCGAGGGCAACATCGGCTACGTGCAATCCACCGCCATACCCCGGCGCCGTCACGATGCGTATTTCGCCGTGCTCGACGCAACCAACCCCGAGCACGGCTGGGACGGGTTCCACCCGGTTGACGAACGCCCCTTTGCCCTGAACCCCGAACAGGGCTGGCTGGCCAATGCCAATAATCATGCCGCCGGCGAGGACTGGCCCTACCCCATTCCCGGCTTCTACAAGCACCTGCGCATGCGCCGAATCAGCGCCCTGCTCGATCAGGACCGTATTTTCAATGTCGCCGACATGACCGCCTTCCAGCTTGACCGTGTTTCAGACCGGGCATTGAGCTGGAAAGACTGGCTGGCCGACATTGCGGAACAATCCGGTCGCCAGCAGATCGCCGAAGAACTGCGTGACTGGGATGGCACCATGCGGACGGACTCCGAAACCGCCGGCCTGTTTGCGCGCTGGTGGCACTTTTTGCCGCGAGCCCTGTTCGATGATGCCGACTCACCGCATTGGCCTGCCATGCAGGCGGCTCTGGACGAATGGCTGCATGAGATCGAAACAGCACCCGGTGCCGAGAGCATCGACCCCGATTCGGCCGCACTGGTCGCACTGGAAGATGCATTGCGCGCTGGCGCCTGGCCACTGGGCGCTTTCCAGGAGCTGACCATCCGTCACCCCCTGGCCGAGGCCGGCCTGCTCGATCGCTGGCTCAACCTCACCCGCGGCCCGATCCCGATGGGCGGTGGCGCTGGATCGTTGAACGTCACCTATGCCGCCTTCAACCCCGACACCGCCGGCTTGCGCGCCCGCGCCGGCGCCTCCATGCGCTATGTCATGGACTGGTCCGACCCCGACAACTTCACCCTGAACCTCACCCTCGGCCAGTCC
>JBLRWT010000144.1:0-5813 GCA_047921095.1 Wenzhouxiangella sp.
CCGTCGAAGGCGCGACCCTGCGAGGCGGCCAGTCCTTCGAGCTCGAAACGGAGCGTGATGTCGTGGCCGAGAAGGGTCCAGGCGCTGACATGGGCCAGTGGCACGAACCCGAGATCGGTGTCACGCGCGGTGGTGCCTCCCTGGCTCAATTTCACCTTGGCATCCCGCACAAAAGCGACGGCGCCGAGTCCCCACCCCCACGTTTCGGTCTCGCGCATCGCGTAGCGATAGCTAAGGCGGTAACTGTTGAACTGGTACACGCCTCGCGTGGGAAGGCCGGCGGCGAATGTCTCTCCAGCGAACTGGACCGGTCCAGGCAAGGTTCCTGTGCCGCTGACCCGCAATGGAGCGGCCGTCCCGCGAAAGGTGTGGCGCCCGAAAGAGTACTCTCCGGAGAGGCGGATATACGGATCCGGGCCTTCACCAGTCAGGTCCAGCATGTCGAAACGAGTGCCGGTGTCGCCAGGAATCCGCACGTCATTGCGTCCGAACCAGATAGCCCCGCCTTCCGCCTCGAAGCGCCACCCTTCGGCGGCGGCTGGCGCTGCTGCGAGCATGGACAACCCCGCGGCGAGTGCCGGGACTATGTAAACGAATCTTTTTCGCATAGTTATTCCCGAACGAGACAGGCTCGATCATCACCGTAGCAGTCGGGACTCGAGCCCGCGCCGTCATTGGGGTAAGGCGTCGATCAAGGCAGCAGCCAATGCCTCCCCGCTTTCGAACGCAGATTCCACGCGAGGGCCGCCTGTCCAATCCCCGCAGGCGCCGATCTGCTGGATCGAATGCAAGAGGAATGGGACTCCAGCGGGCTGTTCGACCCGCGCGTACCGCCACCGATGGAGCATCCGAAAAACCGGTTCTGCATCGCCGACATGGGGACGCACGGCCCGGAGCAGAGCACCCGCCGTCGCCTCATCAGTGTCTTCGAGATGCGCTCTCGACCAGGCGGGTGTGGCGTGCACCACAAGGGTCTCCGGTGCGCTGGCCCGGCCGGGCTTGGTGTCGTTGCGCGCAATCCAGGCGACCGGCCCGTCCGGCGGGCTGAGCGAAGACTGGTGCAACCTTGTGGCTGTGGCAAAGGCCAGCATCAGCGTCAGGCAGGGCGCATAGCGGACGCGATCCAGTTCGACAAACTGCACCCCGGCCGAGGCAGCCAGCGGACCGATCTGGGGGGAAGGGATAGCCAGTATTGCGCTCCATGATCGAACTCAAGATCGTTGACCCGGCGCGTCGCCATGCGTCCGCCGAGCCCTCGACTTTTCTCGAAGACGGTGCAGTCCGCTCCAACCTCTCGCAGCCGGTCGGCAGCACTCAGACCGGCGATGCCGGCGCCGATGATGGCGACTTTCATCGGTAAAAGTTTCCCTCGGTCGGCCGTGCCGTTTAATGGTGACGCTGTGCGCCTATTTTAAGCGGTCGCACGGCCCATGCGCCTATACAAACGCACGAAGCGGTCGGACTCGGGAATCGCGTGAATCACTATCCTGAACATTTGTCTGGAGGACCTGTCGATGTTTACGGACGCGGTCATCGCGAACAACCGCAACATGATGGGGCTGTTGGCGCAAATCCGCCAGAAGGAGCCGATTCAGGATCGCATCGCGGCGCTCGATGAACTCGGCTTTCGCGACATGCTCCAGGAGATCACCGACGAATCGCAACGAGCGCATCGCTGTTCACGGTGGATGACGTTTGCGACCTTCGTCAAATTGTTCGGAGTCATTCTGGAGACGTTGCAGCGCCTCGCCACGCATCCCACGCGAGAACCCGGGCCCTGACCCCGCGCGCGTCGTCACTCCTGGCAGGGGGCAGCGTAAGCTACGATTTGCGACAGATGAAAATCTTTTCCCCGGGCGATAGCGCATACTCCACGACGTCCGGACCCTCGGCAGTGATTTCCTCGCTGCGCACGAACCCGGCTTCCCGCAACCGGTCTCGGAAGTCGCGTCCGTAATACCTGAGATGGCCTTTCTGGCCAAAATGCTTTTCTCGCTCAACCGCCGTGGTTACCGCATCGTTCTCATACGTCTTGTCCCAACCTTCGACTATCGGCACGGAGCAGATGAGCGCGCCGGTAGGCGAGAGCACGCGGGCGAGTTCTCTTAGTGCCGTCCGATCCGAAACGTGCTCCAGGACGTGATTGCAGATGATCGTGTTGACGCTGTTCGACGGCAAATCAATCTTTTCGATGTCGAGTCTCAGATCTGCGTCCTTGAAAAGGTCCGCGGTCGTGTAGCCCGTGTAAATCGCCCGGAAACGATCTGCCAGGCTGGGCTCTGGCGCGAAGTGCAATATCGGCTCGACCAGCCTGTCTTTCCGGCCAGCGAACCAAAGCCAGAAAAGCCGGTGTCGCTCGTGCGATTTGCATTGCGGGCACTTGGCATCCACCCGCGACAGGCGGCCCGCCGGGCGGAAATGGCCCCGGTAACCACAAATCGGGCAGGTGCGGGCATGGCGCGATGCCTTGACTATCTTGGGAAGCGTCAACAGGAACCTCGGGATGTACAGGCGCAAGGGGCGTGTCATACCCATGAAAAGCCTCGTCATATCGACCGCAATGTCCACGATGCTACCACTGATGCGGCCACTGATGACCTCTGCGGGTTCCATTCTGCCCACTGAGCTTCCCGCCGCTAACTCCTAACACCCCTTGTCCCCTATGATGGTGTACAACACTATCCGCTGGAAAACGGGGGAGAGCCTCATGGCCGCAAGGTGGCGATCCAGAACCGGCTGGACCCTGGTGGCTACTTATCTACTGGTGGCCGGGGTCGCCTGGTATGAGGCCTTTACCTGTACCGGCTGGGCCTGCGACCTGGCTGCCATCCCGGCTTTTTTTCCGCTGGGATTGCCCATTGCCTCGCTGACTGGTTGGTGGACCGGAGAGTGGTATTTCATCGCTCCCACCGTGCTGGCCAACAGCCTGTTCTATTACTGGCTGGGCCACCTGCTCGACGGGCTGGTCAATCACCTGCGCCGGCGCTACACGGCCAGCAACCACGGGAATCGCCCATGAGACCTTTGCCTTCGCTCCGGGGCATTGCCTGCGTGCTGGGCAGCCTGCTCGCCGCGAATACCTGGGCAAACGACTGGCGACCAAGATTCGAATATGCGCTGGGCGAATGCCAGGCTATTCATGCCAGCGATTATGAAACCGGCCTGATATTCAATCCGCCAGGCAAGCACACGTACTACAAACGTTCCCGCTGCCTGCAAGAACTTGCAGCAGAATGGCGCAACCCCGCGCTGTGTGAGCAGGTTCGCGAACGCCGTTCCCTGTTTTTCAACGGCAAAGCCTATTCAGAGCTCGCCTGCCGCGACGGTGTCACGGAACAGATGGGACGCGACCGGGCTGCCGCCGCGACGCTTGACCCCGACAGTTTTCACAAGCTCGAAGCTGTCCACTTCGACCAGCCACATTACGTCGGCGACAACATCCGGCAACAGGTGAAGACCCGGGGCAGCCACCCCGGTTCCTACCAGTTGCGGATCGAACTCTGGCCGAATGACGCAGGCGAACCGGTAATTATCGCCGATTACAGCCAACCGCTCGGTGGCGACGGTCACAGCCTGACAGGAACCATCCCGAACCAGCGGCTGCGCGAGGTTTTCGGCGGTTCGATACCGGACCATGAAATCAGGGCCCGGATAACACTGGCGCTGCCTCCCCGTTCACACCGGGATCAGTTCGTGCTCACACAGATCCCGGAAGCTGCTCGCCGCAGCCAGATCGAGACCACATTTACCTGGCAGCAATCGAAGCCTCAAATCAGGAATCCAGAAGTCGGTGACTAAATTTCCCGAGACCAGGCCTATTTAATTTAGGCAGTGGGGTTCGTAAGCCGCTTAATCGTCAGAGCGCAACGCTGCTCAATCAAGACGAGGACTGCTTCAATCACTGCATTTCCGTCAAAGCCGAGTCCAGGAGCGGATTGGAGTTTGCGCGCGGTTGGTGGCAGTGAGTTCGCCAGTTCCAGGATTCGCCTTCTCGCCTGGGCTCTGGAAAGGCCTGCGCTCTCTACAAACTGATCCCAGTGCCGCGCCTGGAGTTCACTGAACTTGTACTTGCTGCCGATTTTCATCGCCATCTTGGGCGTCAATGTCGGATACACCGCTGTCGAGAGTGTGTCGTAGAGCGGCGACAGAACGGGGGCCTTGCCTGCGTGCAGAAGTGAGAAATTCTTGGCGTGCGCATCGTGATTGCCGATCAGTGCATTGAAAATCACATAGTGGAAAAAGCGCAGGACCTGCGGCGCACTGGGACGCGTCGCCCGGCGCACCAGCTCGAAGCACTGCACCAGATCCGGTCCGCCTTCGTTTTGGTATTTCATCTCGGGCACCACACCCAGCGCCTGGCAGAAATCTTCCTGATGAAGGCGTTGCCGGTATCCCTGTGCATCGACCAGTCGGTCGTAGCGCTCGACCAGCAAGAATGGGCGATCCAGGACGAGCTGAACTTTTGACTTTGCCGGCTTGAGTTGCATGGCCTCAGCCAGAGCCATGCAGAATCCCTCGTTGAATACACTGTCCTCAACGGCGTGGATGGCGGGCTTCAAGATGTGGGAGCTCGGCGCGCCATGGAGTGGCAGCCCGATGCGGGCACCATCGAAAACCACCGGTAGCTTGTCCTGGGCACCCGCCAGGGAAAGCCGCAAGCCGTCTTTGCCGGCCAGCATGGGACGACGCGGCAGTTCGTCCAGGGTGGCCACGACTTCTTCGTCGCTCAGCCACTGAACGTCATCCCCGCGCGCGGGCAACGCCTGTCCGGGTTGCAGGAACGTCACCGCGCCGGCGCATTCGCCACCGATGTGCTCCAGTAGCGCAAAATCGTTCTGACGGGAAACCTGGACTTGTTGCGCGATCAGGCGGCGCATCTGCCCCTCGGGCAGCAGACCGGCAAAGAAGGGGCGAGCGTTGCGATCGTCGAATGGCTCCGCCTGCAGGGGCAGCGAGGCGGACAAGGCAACGGCATCCGGCTGCGATAGCCAGTCGGCCGCATAGCGAAAGCCCAGTCGGCCATCGACCAACGACAGGGCGCCGACACGGTCGGCGAACAACCAGACGTCCAACTCACGCGCCATGGTCGCTGCCCTCGCGTTGATCGTCGGCCGTAACCGATGGCAATCCGTTCAGCTGAACCTCTCCGCCCAGGGCATCAATGACCCGCAGCACGTTTTCAAGTCGCGTGGTGGGCTTGCCCGCTTCTAGGTCGACGATGAAGCGCACACCAACCCCTGCCGCGAGGGCCAACTGGGGCTGCGTCAGCCGGAGCTCTTTGCGAGCGGCACGAAGTGCCTCGCCGAGTTGCTGAGGTGATCGTATAGGTGTCATGGTGTGGTGATTTCCCGTACGGGAAAGTATCAGCCAGAATTAGGCACTATGCAACCAATATTCACCGATCGGGAAGATCTTGGTGCTTACGCCGTAGTTTGGCGAGATATTTTCTGATCGGGAAACTTAAATGTGAGTGGCATGGTTTCGTGGGCCAGCGCAGAGGCGGCGATGACCAGGGGAAGCGCGAAAAACCAGAGCCGCCAGTCGCCTGCATCGAGGCGGCCCGCGCCGGAGCCGAGTACGGACAGCGCGCCCGCGATCGAAAGTAGCGTGAGCAGCAGGATGGAGCCGAGATAAAGGAGCAGGCGAAGATGCCGGCCCGCGCGACCGACGCGGGGTTTCCACGACGGCCGCCAGCCAACCGCGGGTTCCAGTTGCGGGCGGCCCTGATCGACAAGGTAGTAGCCGACATGTGCGCGGCGGTCATGCATGCCGCGTTGCGCCGCGGTCGCCCGTGCGAGCGCGATGGCCTCGCG
>JBLRWT010000145.1:0-5813 GCA_047921095.1 Wenzhouxiangella sp.
CCCCAAGCCGAAACTTATCAGTGATAAACAGGTCACAAAAAAGCGGGTGGCAGTTTCAAGCCAGGTGATCTGACCTGTGGGCGTGACGAGTCGGATACGCCATGCCTTCATGCCCAGGGTCTGCCCACCTCGCCAGCAAATCGCGAAGTAGGCCCAGGCAACGACCAGCAGGTAAAGCTGGAAGGCGAAATGGCCGGGATCGACCTGGGCGCCGGTCGGGATCACGACCGCTGCGGCAGCCAGCATCAGAATCGCGGCAAGCAGCAAGCTGTCGTAGAGCATGGCAGCAAATCGTCGTGGCAGCGGGCAAAAAATCTGTCCTTCCATGCTGGTTGACTGTAAGGGGCCAGGATTATCTTGCATCAGGATTTGTATCTTGCATTTTGATCATGGGTTGCACGCCGCTCAGCTTCCGCATCGTGGTCATGGAGGCCTGCCATGCGCACCTTTCAATTGCAGGGGGTGCGCGGTATCCTAGATTGGATATCGCTCGAGGTAACTGGCTGGATCGATTTTAGTAGTTTAATTTCGTAGTTTAATTTCCAAGCATAGCGGATTGCAAAATGGCATTACATTCAAATTCCTCTTCCTTGTATTGGGTGCTGGGCACCGCCTTGGCCGCGTCCACCTGGGGTGTTCACGCCCAGGTACTCGATCGCAGCATCGATACGGAAAACCGAATCACGCGTGAGGCCGCCCAGGTCCAGCAGCAGATCAATCAGGTCGACGAAGAAACCCAGGCCTTGGTTGATCAGTTCCGGCGCGTCATCAGCGAGACCGACAGCCTCCGCATCTACAACAATCAGATGCAGGCCATTGTCAATAATCAGGAAGCCGAGATCACGTCGATCAACGAACAGCTTGACGGTCTGGAAAGAACCAACCGGGAGGTCGTGCCATTGATGATTGACATGGCCGAGCGTCTCGGACAACTGGTCCGGGCCGATCTGCCGTTTCGCCTTGACGAGCGTACGCGGCGGGCCGACAGCATCGTCAACATGCTTGATGACGCCAACATCACGACTTCCGAAAAGTACCGCCTGATCCTCGAAGCCTACCAGGCCGAGATCGAGTACGGTCGCACTACGGAAGCCTACCGGGCCGCTCTGCCGGACGGTCAGCAGGTTGAATTTCTGCGCATTGGGCGCACGCTGCTGTATTACCAGTCTCTGGACGGCAGCGTGACCGGCTGGTGGAACCCGGACAGCCGCCAATTCGAGGCTTTGAGTGCTCGCTATCGTCAGTCTGTCAGCGATGGTCTGGCCATTGCCAGGAACCAGGTGGCTCCCGATCTGATTCGTCTGCCAGTGCCTGCACCAAGCCCTGCGGAGACCCGCTAATGAACAGAAATGTTTTGATTTTTTTAGCCACCCTGCTCGCTGTGCCAATGAGTGCCCAGGCCCAGGACACGCTGGAAGACCTGCTTCGCCAGGTCGAGCAGGCAGCGTCCACGGAAGCCCGCGTTGACCAGGAGCGACTGCAGAACTTCATTCGCCAGCGAAACAACCAGCGCCAGCTTCTGGAGCAAGCACGCGCTGAGCTGAGCCGTGAAGAAGCGCGCTCTGAGCGCCTGCGAAATGCTTTCGAACAGAACGAAGTCCGTCTGGTAGAACTTGAAACCCTTCTTGATGAGCGCATGGGCAACCTCGGTGAACTGTTCGGCGTTGTCCGCCAGGTCGCCGGCGATGTTCGCGGCAATATAGAGGAGTCCATGGTCAGTGCCCAGCTTCCGGGTCGAGGCGAGTTTCTGGCTGAATTGGCCGAGCGGCGCCAGCTGCCTACCGTTGATGAGTTGGGTCGCATGTGGCTGGAGATGGTCCGCGAAATTTATCAGTCAGGAAGAGTCGTGACCTTCAATGCCGATGTCATCAATGCCGATGGTGTGCTTGAAGAGAATCGCGAAGTCGTCCGCGTCGGCGTGTTCAATGTGATATCCGATGGCAATTTTCTGCAATGGGATGGTGGCCAGGAACTGCTGATCGAATTGCCCCGCCAGCCGGCCGGCCGTTACCAGACCATGGCTCAGCGCTTGCAGAATGCTTCACCCGGTGAGGTGGAGGATATGGCCATCGACGGCACGCGGGGCGCCATTCTGGCCCAGGTCGTCCGTTCACCATCATTGCGCGAGCGGATCCGGCAGGGTTCGACGATCGGGTACATCATCATTGCCCTGGGTATCTTCGGTGTCCTGTTCTCGATCTGGAAAGGCGTTGTCCTGGTCATGCGTGGCAACGCGATCAAGCGTCAGCTCAACCGGGACGAGGCCAGCGAGGACAATGCCCTGGGTCGGGTCATGAAGGTTTACCAGGATAGCCCTGATCAGGATGTCGAGACGCTGGAACTCAAACTTGACGAGGCTATTCTGCGTGAGTCGGCGCCACTCGAGGCCGGTTTGCCGCTAATCAAGGTGCTTTATGTTGTCGCACCCCTGATCGGCCTGCTCGGTACCGTGGTCGGCATGATCGTCACCTTCCAGATGATCACGCTGTTTGGTACGGGTGACCCACGCATGATGGCCAGCGGTATTTCGATGGCCCTGATGACGACCGTGCTCGGTCTGGTTGTCGCCATTCCGTTGACCATCATTCACAGTCTGCTACACAGTCGCAGCCGCGGGCTGATCCAGATTCTGGAAGAGCAGGCGGCCGGAATCATTGCCAGACTTGCCGAGCGTCGCCATGGTCGCGCTGACTAATTTCATCGATGCAATCCGCGGGTTCATGGAACTCGGCGGGGATGTGCTCTGGGCCATCATGGCGGTGCTGCTCGTCATGTGGACGCTGATCATCGAGCGCTTCTGGTACTTCTTCCGCGTGCTGCCAGACCGGCGGCGCGCGATCGTGGCCGAGTGGCGCCAGCGTAGCGATAACCGCACTTGGTATGCCGGCCGGATCAAGGAAGAGATGGTCAGCCGCCTGAATTTGGAGATGAAGCAGAACATTCGCACCATTCAGACCCTGATCGCGGTTTGCCCATTGCTGGGCCTGCTCGGGACAGTGACCGGCATGATCGCGGTTTTCGATGTCATGGCCTTTTTCGGCACTGGCAACGCGCGTGCCATGGCGGCCGGTGTGTCCCAGGCCACGATACCGACGATGGCGGGCATGGTGGCCGCGCTTTCCGGTCTTTACTTTGGCTCATACCTGGAACGCAAGACGGAGATCGAGGCAGAGCGCCTTGAAGATCTCCTCCGCTACGACTAACGACATTAACTGACGACATTAACTGACGAAGTTGACCAACGGAGTTCAAGTCAATCGATGGCACGCAGACACGCTAGCAAGGACGAACCCGAAATCAACATCACGCCGATGCTCGATATCGTGTTCATCATGCTCATTTTTTTCATTGTCACTACCTCCTTCATCCGCGAGACCGGCATCGAGGTCGACAAGCCGACGGCCTTGACAACCGAGCCCCGTCCGCAAGGGAACGTTTTGATTGCAATTCGGCCTAATGACGAGATATGGATGAACCGTCAGCAGATCGAATTGCACGAGGTTCGCACCCAGGTTGAGCGGGCTCGGGCCGAAAACCCGGAAAGCTCGGCCGTCATCATCGCCGACCGTGGGGCCCGTACGGGCATGCTGGTCGAGGTGATGGATCAGGTTCAGGCTGCTGGCATTACGAGGATTGCGATATCTGCCGACGAGGTTGGCGGGAGATAACAGGGTCATGAGTTCAATGCGCTACGTTGTATCGGTGTTGCTGGCAGTGGTGGTTACACTGGCGGCATTCTATCTGATGCATCAGCTGATCGCCGGTTCACGGGGCCAGCCCGATACGCTCGACCCGCCTCCGGGCATCCGTTTCGGTCCGGTCGAAATCGACGAGCGCGTCGAAACCCGCGATCGCCGTCGTCCGCCGCCGCCACCACCGCCTGAAACTCCGCCGCCACCGCCGCAGATGGAAATTGCGCAGATGGAACAGCAGGTGCGCGAAATGCCCCAGCTTGACATGCCGCCTTTGGATGTTGCGATAACCGGCACCGGCCCATTTCTGGGTGCCTTCGGGCAGGTAGATCGAACCGAAGAGGGCGACATTGTGCCCCTCGTGAGGATCCAGCCACAGTATCCTCGCGAAGCGGCCATGAACCAGATTGAAGGCTGGGTCACCCTGGAGTTCACCATCGACGAGACGGGTTCAGTGCGGTCGCCACGCGTTATCGACTCGCGGCCTCCACGAGTGTTTGACCGCGAAGCCGTTCGCGCCATCCTGCGCTGGAAATTCAAGCCGCGGATTCAGGACGGCGTGCCTGTCGCGCGCACGGCGACCCAGACCATCGAATTCAGTCTGGACGAAGGATAATGATCAGTCGCACCGGAATGACACTCATTTCAGGTCTTGTGGCGGCGCTCGCGGTTGATTCAGTGCCGGCGCAACAACGTGTGCAAGGTGTTGAATGCAGCGTGGAGCGGGAGGTTAGCGTCGGGGCTTTGACCGAACAGACCTATAATCGTCTCACCGGAATCTATGAAGATATTGGTGAAGAGCGATATGACGAGGCTTATTCAGCCCTGGAAACATTATTGGCTCGAACGCGCCGCGAAGAATACGAGCAGGCAGTCATTTTGCAGGCCATGGGGCATGTGCGGATGCAGCAGGACCAGCCCGCTGATGCGATAAGCTTTTTCCAGCGAGCGATTGATTTGAACAGGCTGCCGAACAGCCAGCACTTTGAAATGATCCTGATGATCGCTCAGATTTATCATGGGATGGAGCGCTTCCAGGATGCGCTTGACCAGATTGACCTGTGGTTCTGCGTCATTCCGCCCGGCGAGGGAGATGTGGTCCAGGTGTGGCTGTTGAAGGCCAGCATTCACGCCCAGATTGACCAGTTTCGCCAGGCACTGGATGCGATAGATAGAGCCATCGCACTGTCCGATGAGCCCCGGGAGCAGTGGTATCAACTCAAGCTCGGTATGCACCTGGAGCTCAATGAGTTTCGTGAGGGTATCGAAGTCCTTGAGATTCTGATACCAATGAACCCGACCAACAAGAATCACTGGTTGCAGATGTCAGCCTTGTATTTGGAACTGGGCAACGAAGAGCGCTCCATGTCGGTGTTGAAGCTGGCCTACCATCGTGGGTTGTTGGATCGACAGTCCGAATTCATGCAACTGTCCAGTCTGCTACAATCGAGAGGCGCACCACGCCGGGCTGCCGAAGTCATGGAGGATGGACTCTCAAGAGGCATCATCGAAGAGTCCCGGCGCAATTGGGAAGTGGTTGCCGGTGCCTGGTACCAGGCGCGCGATCTTGATCGCGCTCTGGTTGCCTTTGAGAGGGCCGGTGCGCAATCAACGGACGGAAAAATTGACCTGCAGAGAGGTTTTCTGCTGGTCGATCTTGAACGGTGGGAGGATGCTCGCGATGCGCTGACAAGAGCGCTGGAGCTGGGTGGTCTCAACGAGGGAGAAACAGGCAACGCCTGGTTGCTAATCGGCATGTCTCACTTCAATCTCGGGGACCCTCGCGCATCACTCGAAGCCTTTAATCAAGCGTCGAATTACAGTAGAGTTAGAGCGGCAGCCCGTGAGTGGATCAATCACGTGCGGGAACAAAGTGGTCGCCGTTCCGGCCCATAGCTTGTCATGTTCACGACCCGGGAGGTCAGACTGATGCAAACCAAAGAAGAAACAAAACTCGAACAACAGCTACCGGAAGGTGGTAGCCCAGCCTTGGCACCGGCGACCGACGCCCCTGCTTCTCCGGCCAAAAAAGCAGGCAAGAAGAAGGCCTCCAAGAAGAAGGCTTCCAAGAAGAAGGCTTCCAAGAAGAAGGCTTCCAAGAAGAAGGCTTCCAAGAAGAAG
>JBLRWT010000146.1:0-5791 GCA_047921095.1 Wenzhouxiangella sp.
CATGCGACCGATCAGATCATCATCCCGCAGTGCCTGGCGACAGACACCGGCAAAAGCACGCAGCGCCCCATCGCCAACCGGATGGCCATAGGTGTCGTTGATTTGCTTGAAGTTATCAAGATCCATGATCAGCAGGCCCATTTCGTGGCCTTGCTCCAGCGCCTGCCGGTGGGCCGCCTGGGCCTCTTCCATGAAGATTCGGCGGCTGCACAGACCGGTCAGTGAGTCCGTGCTGACCAGGTATTGCAATTCCTGCTCGGCCTGGATACCACGAATGGCGGCGCCGATCGTCGCAGCGGCAATACCCAGGGCATCAATCTCGACCTGGCTCCAGGCACGGTCACGAGTACAGTCATCGAAACCGATCATGCCCCAGAACAGCCCATCGATGAATATCGGCACGATCAGGATCGACAGGATGCTCTGTGCCTCCATCACTGAACGCTCCACATCCGGCTGATCCTCAGCGACCCCGTGGACCGGCTCCCCGCCTTCCAGCAAGCGATACCAGTCGGGTATAGCGAGGCAATAATTCATGCCCTGCATCTCCGGATTCGGGATCTGCGGTTCAACGCCAGGCCCCACCCATTCATAACGCATGCTGGCAAGCAGCTCACCGGTTTGCGGCTCGGTATGATTTTCGAACACGTAAACGCGATCAGCTCCCACAGCCCGCGCAAGCCCGGCCAGAGCCTCACCCATGACGTTGTCTTTCTCGTTGGTGCTGAACAGCAGTCTGGCAGCTTGCGCCAGGGCGCTCAGAATGGCTTCCCGCGCCTGCTTGCCCATTTCGGCCTGCTTGCGTGCCGTGACATTGCGCGAAATCCCCTGGATGCCAGTCACCGTGTTGTTTTCGTCGACAATCAGGGTCGCGATGATCTCAACTGTGATTTCACGGCCGTCGACACATTGCTGACGCACTTCGACCCGCTGGGCCTCGGGTCGGTTGAATTCACCCCGCTCGAAACGCTTGATGCGATTGCGGATCAGGCGACGGATAGCCTTGCGCTGCTCTGGCACCACCGAGCCTGGAAAAGTCTCGGCCATTGCCTGCTCGACACTAAGCCCACGCAGGCGGGTAATTGATGGGCTGACATAGGTAAAGGCGAGATCCGGCAGGCGAACCGTCCAGATCACGTCGGTGGCGTTTTCGGCCAGAAGGCGGTAGCGGGCTTCCGACTCGGCCAGTTCGCCGCGAATCACCTCGGCCTTGATGGCCAGGTCTTTCAGCCGACGACTGAAAAGAAAGGCCAGCGACAGGCTCAAGCCAAGGAGGAAGATTATGCTCAGCCCCCCGATTACCTGCAACCATGTCACCGTTTCAGTCATGGGGGGATAATAACCGATCAGCCGTACCCGGCCCATAGCCTCGAGTTTATGCGGCCAACCCTGCTGCATGGCCCGAAGCCCACGCCCACTGGAAGTTGTGGCCGCCCAGGTGGCCGGTCACATCGACCACCTCGCCGATAAAGTACAGACCGGGATGGGCGTGGCAGGCCATGGTTTGCGAAGACAGCGCCGCGGTATCGACGCCGCCGATCATGACTTCGGCCGTGGCATAGCCCTCGGTCCCGGCGGGCCAGACCATCCACGGCTTGCACGCCTTGGCGATCAGGCTGATTTGTTCATCACCCACTTCCGTCATCGGCCGGTCATCCAGCCACAGATCAACCCAACGCTGGGCTACGCGGCGTGGCAGCAGTTCGGCCAGCACGTTCTTGACTGTCACTTTCGAGCGTTCGGTGCGCAGGGCGCGCAAATGCCCCACCAGATCAAAATCAGGCAGCAAGTCAATCGCCACCGGATCACCCGGCTGCCAGTACGACGACACTTGCAGCATCGCCGGCCCGCTCAAACCCTTGTGGGTAAACAGCATGCTCTCGCGAAACCCGCCGTCACCGGCCTGGCTGAAGGTATCCAGCGAAACACCCGCCAACCCGTCAATCTGCTTCAATTTTCGTCCATCGAGCACAAACGGAACCAGCGCCGCTCGGGTCGGCTGAATCTCCAGACCCAGCGACCGGGCAAAATCCAGCCCGAACCCGGTCGCCCCCATGCGCGGTATCGGATAGCCTCCGGTTGCAATCACCAGCGACTCGCAGCTGATCTTGCCGTGGGCCAGACTCAGCCGGTGTGGCAGGCCCAATTGCTCGATATCGACCGGCGAGTGAGTCCGAACCGCCACGCCGGCGGCTTCGCACTCGGCCAGCAGGATACGCACGATATCCTTGGAAGAGCGGTCGCAGAACAACTGGCCCAGTTTCTTCTCGTGATACGGCACCTCGTGCTTTTCGACCAGCGCGATAAAGTCCCACGGCGTATACCGGCTCAGGGCCGACTTGCAGAAATGCGGATTGGCCGAAAGAAAATTCTCCGGAGTGCAATACAGGTTGGTGAAGTTGCAGCGACCACCGCCGGACATCAGGATCTTCTTGCCCACCTTGTTGGCGTGATCCAGCACAAGCACGGACCGCCCGCGCCGCCCGGCAGTTATCCCGCACATCAGTCCTGCCGCCCCCGCCCCGATCACTACAACATCCCAGTGCCGGGATCCAGCGGAATCAATCATTGCCGCATTCTACCCGACCCAATACAGTTACTGTTTGAGATGTCGGCGCAACCCCAGGTAGCTGCCGGCCAGAACAAGGCCGAAAACCAGGTGGGACAGAACGCTGGTCCAGCTCCTGGCATCGGCGAACCAGGGAAACATCACCGTGAACAAGTGGAAGTTGACGAGGTAGACGGCGGCGCCGAATGCCAGACCCACCAGCAGCCCCTTGCTCGTCGTCACGCCTTCGATCAGGGGCGCCAGGATCCACGCATAAACCAGTGACAGGGTAAAGTGCACCACCACGGCAGTCAGCGCAACGTTCAGCGCGAACTCTGCCGGTGGCGGCAATACGTCCGGGCCCAGACCGATTGCGGCGATCATGCGAACAGGTACCCATGGACTGATGTCCTGGGCCACCGCCACCAGGGTCATCTCAAGCCCCAGGAACAAGGTGCCGGCAAACAGGCCTGCCAGGGCGGCAGGACCCCATCCGCTTCCATCCAGCTTGCGCTGCAAGGCTCCTGACAGCAAATTATGCCGACGGCTGCCATCGGCCGGTTTCTTTCCGTCTTCGTCACTGATGCTGTCGACCGAGTGCCCGTGCAGATACCACTGGATCAGCAAAGGGTGAACAACGAGACTGTACGCCACCAGAGTAAAAACCATCAACAGCAGGGCATCCCGATAGGGATAATCGGCTGGCATCATGAGCACCAGCGCCGCTGGCACTGCGCCGCGCAGGCCAGCGAGCATCAGGACATGGCGCCACGCCAAGGGCACCGATTGCCCATCCAGACGCAACAAGGGCCCGGTGCCATAAATCAATGCAGCGCGACTGATCAGCAACAGCAGTGGAGCAAGAGCCAACAGCAGGTGCAAGCCCAGTAACTGGGTGGCAATCAGCGCGCCGAGAGAAAAGTACAGCACACTGCCCCCCAGGCTACCAAGGTAATCCCACAGCTCGTTGTATAGCTGATGATGGCCTGGGTCTTCTCCTACCTCAGGGGACTGACGGGTATGGCTGAAAGCCAGCGCCGCGCACAAGACAGCGATGATGCCTGAGGCGTGCAGCATCAGCTCGCTCAACAAAAAGGTCACCACAGCCAAGGCAAGGGTCAGAGTCAGACCGGGCATACGGTTCTGCTCGCCCCAGTGCCGGACAAGGCGACCGGCCAGCCAGCCCAGCAGCAGGCCGACGGGCACAGCCAGCAATATGCTCCTTATCGACTCGACACCGATCTGCAACGCGGAGAAAGCTTCCTGGGCAACGACAACGCCAGCCAGAGAAGTAAAAATCACAATAGTGAATGCGTCGTTGAATATCGACTCGCCCTGCAGCAAGCCGGTCAACCGATTGGGAATCGAAAAGCGCGCCAGGACCCGTGCCACCGATGTCTTGTCAGTCGCCGCAACTGCGGTGCCGAACAGCAGGCCATGGGTAAAGGGAATGTCCAGCAACCAGGCGACGGGAAGCCCAATCACGATGATGGTGAGGGGAATGCCGAACAGAACCATCACGCTGATCGGGGCTGCGTCACGAAGCAGCATCCCGACGTCAAGATTGCGGCCGGCCGAGAAGATAAGGACCGGCAGAATCAGCCCCAGGATCAGTTCCGGCGTAGGCTCTGCCGCAGGCAGGACCGCCGCCATCGGCGACAGCAGACCATAGCCGATACCTGCCAGCAACAACCAGGACTCAGCCGGCAAGGGGCTCTTCGGAGCGTAGTGCCTGAGCACCGATACCAGCGCGAGAAAGGCGCAGGTGGCGGCGAGAATGATTGTGAATGCGGAATCGAAATCCTGCATCAGCGCTGGTGCCGTGGAAGTCTGTCAATCATCATTAGCCATTCGCCTTTCACTCGGCAGTAACCGGTTCGCGGCCGCCGGACCCTGGGGCCTGCTCGGTTTCGGCGGTCGGCTCTGCCGCCGCCACCCGATCACGTCCGGAGCGCTTTGCCATGTACAGTGCCTTGTCGGCCCGCTTGAGCATATCGGCGAGATTGTCGCCAGGGAAGTGGTACTGCGCCACGCCAATTGATACAGTCATATCAAGTCCATCAAGCTGTCCTTGATCAACAATCGACCGCAAGGACGACCGAATCCTCTCGGCCACCAGCACGCCACCGGGCTCATCGGCGCCAGGCAAAAGTACGGCAAATTCCTCGCCGCCCATGCGCGCGACCACATCTTCCTGGCGCAGGCACTGAACGAGGCAATCATGAAAGGCGATCAGTGCCCTGTCGCCAACGTCATGACCATGAATATCATTGACCCGCTTGAAGTGATCGATATCGAGCATCAATGCGCAGACCGGACGGTCCAGCCGCTGGCAGCTTGCGAAAATGTTGTCACTGAACGACTCGAATGCTCGTCTGTTCAGGGCCCCGGTCAACGGGTCGGTGGCGGCCAGGATGCGCAACCTGGCGTTAGCCCGCCCCGCGTGGAGCAACAGGAATCCGAAACTGGTGGTGATGGGCATCACGGCAAAAACCACCAGCGCGGCTTGCTGAGCGAGTGATTCGGCAGCGCTGATGCCCGGGTGAACCACGGTATCAAGCAAGCGGAGCAACAGGCCGCCTGCGCTGCCAAGAAACACGATGGCGGTCAGCCGCGCCGCCCGGGCGATCGCTGTACCAGTCACGCGATTCAGAATACCAGCCACTGCCAGACCAGCCTGATTGATCAGTGTGGCAGCGGTCCATAGCATCAATCCCCCGCCAGACAGCGAGACCAGGGCCACACGCGCATCGAAGCTTGGCTGCTGGTAGGTGAACCAGAAATTGCCAATGGCGATGATCAGGACAATGAGTAACAGCAGAACCTGCCGCTCGGGAAGGCCGAAAAAAACCCGGACAGCATGAAAATAAGCGGCAATGGCCAGAACCGACAGCGTGTTGACCAGAACGACGGTGACCCAGACCGGGGCCTCCCGTGCAAAGGTAAAAAGAACCCAGAAGACCGCCTGGACGACGACTGCCCGGGTCCATATTTCCAGGGATCTGCGGGTCCTGTCGTCCTTGCCGGTCAATGGCGGAACGACATAGAACATGCCCGCCGCGGTCAGCACGGACAGCACAACACCAAAGATCAGTATGGTTTCAACGCCCAGCATTGATCGATTCCCCTAAATGATCGACGCGTACAGGTAAAGTTTTCCTGGCGCTCTGTCCAGCTTCGCAGAAAACCGCAGCCAAACGACCCCAATCAAGACCAGGATATGCCAGTGTCATGGAAAACTCC
>JBLRWT010000147.1:0-5785 GCA_047921095.1 Wenzhouxiangella sp.
GTGATCGCGGCTGTTTTCATCATCACCGCCATGATGTTCGTCCCCTACTATCTGCACCGCCATCATCGCAAGCGCCTGGAGCGATGGCTGGGGATGGATTCGTGACGACCTCCGACCTCCGCCAACCGTCTTTGCATCCAATCATTTGATTTGTTACGCTAACCACTTAACGAAAATCAAACGGTCGTCCAGCGCGCCGCAAGTTCTTGCATCCTGCGCTGGAGAGATGCGTCCAGCGTTCGACTTCGCCCTTGCAGGCGTAACACGTTTCGAACGACTGGATCGTCCCTGGGGACGCATCGACCTCAACTTCTCAACACATCAAGCGGGAGAATGACCAATGCCTAGAGCTAACAAGCTCCATAGGGCCATTGTGTGTGCATTGACTGCAGGCATGGCGACGACTTCAACTATGGCTGCGGCCAACCAGGACGGGGAAGAACGAGAGCGTCGGCCGCTCGATCGCATCGTGGTCACGGCGACCCGTTCGGGCGCCGAGGAGGGTCAGAACGTAGCCCTCGCGGTGGATGCGATGGGAGAGGATGAGTTGCGTCAGCGGCGCATCGGCAATCTGGACGATATCATCAAGGCCCAGCCCAAGCTCTCGTTTGCCGGTCGTGGCCCCGGTCAGGCAACGGTGTTTCTGCGCGGTATGGCGATTCAGCCAATCACCGTGCTGCTGTCGGCGGCGCAGGGGTCTTCGCCCAATGTCGCCATCTACCTGGACGAGCAGCCGGTGAGCGCCCCGGGCCGCAACCTGGATGTCTACACCACCGACCTGGAGCGGGTCGAGGTGCTTCCGGGCCCGCAGGGTACGTTGTTCGGCGCCAGTTCCCAGGCTGGCACCTTGCGTTACATCACCAACAAGCCTGATTTTGGTGGTTTCGACGCCGGCTATACCGGCGATTTCTCCTGGACCCGGAAGGGCGATCCCAGCCAGGGCTTCGAGGGATTCATGAATATCCCGGTCAGCGACCGATTCGCTGCCCGGGTGGCGTTCTACAACATTCACCGTGGCGGCTACATCGACAACGTTGAAGGCACCTTCACGCTGGACCCGGAGGTCAATCCGTTGTCAGCGGTTGATCTGGGCGAAGGCACCGTCTTTACCGAGGCGACCAACTCAGCCCTGGTAGAGGACAATTTCAATGACTCTCAGTACCGCGGTTTCCGCCTCAGTGGCCTGTACCGGATCAGCGACGAATGGAGCCTGATGGTGCAGAACACGTACCAGGAGCTTGAGGCAGATGGCGTGTTCGACTTCGACCCGGAAGTCGGCGACCTGCAGGTCACGCGCTTTTTCCCCGATACGCTGGAAGACGAATTCAACCAGCTGACCTGGACGCTGGAGGGCCGCATTGGCGCCCTGCAGACCATCTATACCGGCGGTTATCTGAATCGCAGCGTTGAACAATCGGTGGACTATACCGGGTACAACAATGTCGGTGCTTTTGTCGCCTATTACACCTGCACCTATGCCAATCCCGACTACATCGTCAATTACGGGATCTCGCCGGATGTCATCACCGAGACGCGCGAATGTCTGGATCCGACCAAAGGCACCCGGATCTTCCAGGATCACGAACGGCATACCCACGAGTTCCGCATCATCACGCCCCAGGAAAAGCGCGTTCGTTTTCAGGGTGGTCTGTTCTATGACAACCTGACGATTGAAACTCAGGATGAATTTCACTATTTCGCGAACATGGCACCCGGCGCACTGGGCTTTATTCCGAATGCGCCGATGCCTGATGCTCGCAGCATCAGTGACGCGACGCGACCGGCGTCGGTTGCCTTCTTCAACGACATCACACGTGAAGAGGAGCAATGGGCCGTATTCGGCGAAGTCAGCTACGACTTCATCCCCGGGTTGCTGACCGGTACGCTGGGCCTGCGCTACTACGAGATCGACTCATTCTTCACCGGCTCCTCGAATTTTGCCGACGGCATCTTTCAGGGTCAGCCGGGCATCGGTGTAACGCCCCAGGGCCGTGGTCGCAACTACGATGTTTCCGGCGGACACAGTCCTGATCCGCTGGAGCAGTCCGACTGGGTGCCCAAGGTGACCCTGGCCTACACGCCGAGCGCGAACATGTTGTTTTACGCCACTTACTCGGAAGGGTTCAGGCCGGGGGGGTTCAACCGTGGCGGTGGCCTGGCATCGGTAAACCCGGACTTCCCGACGGTGTCGACCACGTATGAGACCGACGATGTGGTCAACTACGAACTTGGTTGGAAAACCACCTTGTTCGATGGCACCCTGCGCTTCAATGGCAATGTCTACTTCATCGATTGGACCGACATGCAGGTCTCGCGTTTCGATCCGCAGAATGTTTCGATTCTGACCTTTATCGAGAATGCGGCCGATTCGGAGATTTTTGGTGTCGAGACCGACTTTGCCTGGCGTGTGACCGATGGCTTCACGCTGCACGGGGCGCTGTCGTACAACGACACCGAACTGACCAGTACCGATGCCGAGGCGATCGAACTGGCACCCGTGGGTAGCGAGTTGCCCCTGGTGCCGACCTGGCAGGCGGCCTTCCGGGGGCGCTACGAGTGGTTCCTGGAGGGTCAGTGGATGGACTATGCCTATGTTCAGGCTTCGACTCGTTATGCCAGTTCATCGTTCAGTTCGCTGGTGCTGGAGGAGAGGGTCAAGCAAAGCAGTTACGTCATCACCGATGTGTCAGCTGGTTTCACGCGCGGGCAATGGAGCCTGGAGGCCTACATCGAGAACCTGACGGACAAGCGCGCCGATCTGTTCATCAACAATCAGGATAACTTTGATCGCATCACCACCAACCGCCCCCAGACCGTGGGCCTGCGCCTGAGTTACCGGCACATGGGGTTTTAAGGGGGTTGTGAGTGGATAACAGTGGTCAATGCCGTGAGTTGCGAGCCTGGTGACAGCATCAGCATCACCTGAAACCCGGGGCGTGGAAGACGCCTGGTTGAAACAGGTTCAAATGCACATGCGCCGCGGCGACTTCGCCGCGGCGCTTTCTCTTCTGGATGAGACGCCTGAGCGGTCATCGGCCGAGTGCTTGTATCTGCGTGCTGTCTGCCAGCGCTATCTCGGTCGGCTGGACAAGGCGCTGGAAACGCTTCATCTGCTGCGTGAAAGCGCCCCCGAACATGCCCGGGCCTGGCAGGAAACCGGTCACACTCAGCGCAAGCTGGGGAATGGACAAGCGGCGCTCTCGGCCTATCGGGAAGCGGTCAGGCTCAATTCGGCGCTGGTTGCGAGCTGGCGGGCCTTGACGGAGCTGGAGCGGGAAGTTGGCAGTGCCGAGCGGGCCGAGGTCGCTTCCCGCCAGGTCAAACGTCTGTCCGAACTGCCAAAAGAACTGGTCAGCGTCATCAGCCTGATTCACGAGGGGCGTTTGTACAAGGCGGAGAAAATCTGCCGGGCGTTTCTGCAAGCCAATCCCAGCCATGTGGAAGGCATGCGGCTTCTGGCCGAGCTTGGCCTGCGGCTGAACGTGCTCGACGATGCCGAGTTTCTGCTGGAAAGCGCACTGGAGTTCGAGCCCGACAACGCCTTTGTCCGGTTCGATTACGTCACCGTGCTGGCGCGGCGTCAGAAGTTCGCCGCGGCACTGGATCAGGCGGCCCAGCTACGGCAGCGGCAGCCGGGCAATCCGAGCTTCGAAATGGCCTATGCCAACCAGTGCATGGCGGTTGGCGACTTCGACGAGGCTTTGTCAGTTTACGACAAGGTGCTTGAGCAGCTACCGGATCATGCCGGTGTTCACCTCAGCCGCGGTCATGTGTTGAAAACCGTCGGTGACAGTGATGGCGCCGTGGCCGCCTACCGCGCCGCCAGCCAGGCCCGAGCGGAATTCGGCGATGCCTGGTGGAGCCTGGCCAACCTGAAGACTTATCGATTCGGCGCGGCGGAGCTGGACCTGATGCGTGAGCAGGAGGCCCGCAAGGACATCTCAAGGGTCGACCGGTACCATTTGTGCTTCGCGCTGGGCAAAGCGCTTGAGGACCAGGCCGAATATGCTGAATCGTTCGCATACTACAGTCGTGGCAATGAACTGAAAGCTGCGGAGTTGAGCTACGACCCGGAACGGATCAGCCAGGAGATGGCAGCCCAGGAACGGGTCTGTACGCCGGCGTTCTTTGCCGGCCGTGATTCAGTGGGCCACCCGGCACCGGACCCGATCTTTGTCGTCGGGCTGCCGCGTGCCGGCTCCACCCTGATCGAACAGATCCTGGCTTCCCATTCACAGGTGGACGGGACGCTGGAACTGCCGAATGTGCTGGCGCTGGTGCACCGCCTCAATGGCCGGCAAAAACTGGATGAAACGCCGCGCTATCCGGGAATTCTGGATCAGCTCGATCATCAACGTTTTGCCGAATTCGGGCAAGCCTACATCGAAGACACGCGCATGCATCGTCAGGGCGCGCCGCGCTTTATTGACAAGATGCCCAATAACTTTCGCCACATTGGATTGATTGCAGCAATGCTGCCCCGCGCCCGGATCATCGATGCCCGACGGCATCCCATGGCTTGCTGTTTCAGCGGCTTCAAGCAGCTTTTCGCCGAAGGCCAGGAGTTCAGCTACAGCCTGGAACATATTGGACGCTACTATCGCGAGTATGTGCGCCTGATGGATCATTGGGATCATGTATTACCGGGCCGCATCCTGCGGGTGCGGTATGAGGATGTGATCGGCGATCTCGAGGGTCAGGTCAACAGGATGCTTGATTTTCTGGACTTGCCGTTCGAGTCCGCGTGTCTGGCGTTTCACAAGACCCGCCGTTCGGTTCGAACGGCCAGTGCCGAACAGGTGCGGCAGCCGATCAATCAATCGGGTCTCGATCTCTGGCAGCAATACGCGCAATGGCTTGAGCCGCTCGAAAAGGAACTGGCCCGTTGCTGATGAAGTCCGGCTAGGTATTCTGCTTGACGATTTCAGCCGCGCCGCTGGTGGCGTTGCCCAGGTCGGTGATGAACGCATCGAGGTTGGTGGTGGGCAGTTCCAGGCTGAGTTCGACACCGGTGCTGCTGTAGTGTTCGTCGAGTTTGAGTGCCTGGTGGCGGTCCAGTAGCTGGTGGACCAAAGCGATGGTTTCAAACGGGACCTGACAGTTCAAGCGGGTCGTTTCAATGATGGGTTCGGAGATGGCGGTGCGCAGACATTCGGCCGCGGTGCCGCCGTAGGCGCGGATCAGGCCGCCGGTGCCTAACTTGATGCCACCATAGTGGCGAATGACGATCACGGCGACCTGGTCCATTTCCTGCCCTTCGATGGCCGCCAGGATAGGGCGACCGGCGGTGCCGCCGGGTTCGCCGTCGTCGTCGAAGCGATACTGGTCGCCGGCGCGCCAGGCCCAGCAGTTATGGGTGGCGGTCGGGTCGCTGATACGTTTGAGAAAATCACGCGCCTGTTGCTCGGTGGCGCAGCGCTCAGCGTGGGCGATAAAGCGGCTGCGCTTGATCAGGGTTTCGTGGCTGGCTGGCGCGCTCAGGCACCGGCTCATTTCAGGCTCGCGTCACGCGGCTCGGACAGAACCTCAGAATCAACCTCAAAATCATGGAACAAGAGATTGATTTTCATGCCTTTACTGAACTGCGTTTTTTGGGTCAGCGCCACGCCTTCAGGCGTTCTGGCGACGGCATAGCCGCGCTCGAGCACCGTCAGAGGGCTGACATTGTTGAGTGACCGGGCGAGGCTTGCCAGGCGCTCGCCGGCCTGGCTCAAGCGTGTACGAATCGCCCTATGCAGTCGGCCTTCCAGGCCGGACAACTCTCGATTCAGCCGGTCGATCTGAC
>JBLRWT010000148.1:0-5780 GCA_047921095.1 Wenzhouxiangella sp.
GCAGCAACTCTCGTATTCAATTCCAGCCAGCAGCTCCAGGGCTTCGTCTTCCTCGAATGAATAGTTCACCCTTCCGATCAGGTTCACATTGCGATGCACCGGGTAACGAACGCGCACATCGATCTGGTCAACCCGGTCGCGTCGGAACCGGTAGCTCAACGCGGCCTGCCGACCACCCTGGCCGCGATAACTGAGACCGAATCTGGCCACCTGGGTTTCATTTTCTTCGCTATCCCACTGCAAACCCGCGCTGGCAAGAATCTGCCGGGACGGTCGCCAGTTGACTTCGGCTACGGTGGCCGAGCGATTGCGTTCCTCCGGCGGGCGATTGGCCAACTGAACCTCCAGGTCCCGGAAAAAGACGATCTGGCCAACACTGAAATCGAGCACGCTACGCCCATCGCCCGTTTCCAGAACGCGCGAGGTCAATGCCAGGGTCAACTGGTTGGCGTCCCCCTGCCGATCCGGGCCGCTGAAGCGGTTATGGTGGAACAGCTGGCTGAAACCGAAAGTCAGCTCCCGGGTGTCGAAGGCGGGGATGTCGGCCTGGTTCTTGTTGGGTACGTAGAGATAAAAAAGGCGTGGTTCGAGGGTCTGAACCCGTCCACCGTTCAAGCCGCGCTCGAAAACCATGCCGGCGTCCACGCTGACGATGGACGTGGTTCGGTCGATGCTTGAGTCTGCCGCGCCACTGAGTTGATAAGCCGTGGTGCGCACACCGACCTCGGGGCGAATGAACCAGCCGGGACGCAAAAAGTTATAGCGCAGGCGCGGATACAGGTCCGCCCGGGCCCCGGTTACACCGGCATCACGATCGAAGTTGACAAACTCATTATCCATGGCGAACTCGAACCCGCGCGCCAGCGGCTGATCAATGGCCAGCAAAACGCGTGGCAGCCGCCGGTAGGGCTCGTTTTCAGGCGCGACCGCGTCATCCAGCACCTGGAAAGCGTCGACCATGACCTGCATCGACCAGGCTCGCCCGCTGCCGCGCACAAAGGCGTTGGAACGGAGAAACTGGACGGCGGAATCGCTCAGTTCGTTGCCCAGGTCCAGAAAGTAATTATCATCACTGGCCCGGTGGAGATCAGCGCCTGCGCTCCAGCGAGGGGCGAGGCGTGCGCCATAGCGCAGGCGACCGTAGTAACGATCACGATCTGCCTCACTATCGTTGGGCAAGCCTTCAAGGTCAATCTGGCCGCTCTGGTTTCGGGTCAGGAAACGATATTCGGCGCCCAGCATCGCGCCGCGATTCTGGATCCAGCGCGGTGTGAGGGTCGCATCCTGGTTTGGCGCGATGTTCCAGTACCAGGGGATGCTCAGGTCAAAACCGTCATCGCTGGAAAACCCGAGGCTCGGATAAAGGAAGCCCGTCTTGCGCTGATCGTCCAGCGGAAAACTGAACCAGGGCGCGTACAAGATCGGCACTCCCTTGAACTCCAGCCGCGCATGGCGACCGCTGCCCTGGCCGCGATCCATGTCCAGGTTCACACGCGAGGCCTTGAGCTGCCAGTCGGGGCTTTCCGGATCGCAGGTCGTGAAGGTGAAATGCTCGACGCGCGCCTCGGTCGGACTGAGCAATTCGATCAGATTGGCCGAACCGCTCCCTTCGCCGCGGGCGAATCGGTAGTCGACGACCTCGAAGCGGCCACGAGAAGTTTCCGTTTCGACCCAGCCGGATTCGGCGCTCATGCTGATTACCGCATCGCTGTAGTGCAACAATCGGGGCAATTCGATGCGACCGGTTTCGCGGTTATAGATCAGTTCCTCGGTCTCGAGACGCTGGTCCCCCATTTCCACACGCACGTTCTCATGAAAGCGAATGGGTTGCTCGGCGGGAGCCTGAAAATGTTCGGAGAATATTCGCAACGGCGAGGTGCCGTCGCGATCGAGTTGGCGCCGCGGCGATTCCTCGTCCAGGGCAACGCAGACCATCGCCGGCCGAGCACTGGCACCGTCCACTTCCTGGGCAAGGGCGGGCAGGGGCAAGCCTGGGCTCAATATCAGCGCGAGCGCAAAAATACGGTACAAAGCGGGTTCCACGGCACTTTCAGCCCGGTAAAGTGGCACAGTCTGGACAAATGATCAATCCTTGAGGGCATTATTGGTCACGCAATCGCCGCAAAAAGTCGCGCCGGCTCGCTGGGTCGGCCGCTGCCAGTTCTGCGGCCCGCCCGTGGAAACAGGTGATATCGCCGTCGCATTCGTCCAGCAGTGCGCCGAACGCGTCCACGCCGTCTTCATAGGTCGCAACTTGCGCCAGGTGGGCATTGTTCAGGGGACGCTGGCTCCAGCGATCCAGGCGTCGGGTACCCAGGCGTTCGGCCAACTCGGCAATTTCGGCCCGCAGGCGGGCAAACTCCGCCGCCTTGCCCACGGCCATTTCCGTCTCATTCAGATCCCGGGCGTAATGGGCAATCAATCGCTGCCGAGCCTCCAGCAGAACTTCGGTCAGGGCCTGACCGATCTTCCGGTTGGCTTCCCAGTTGGCCAGCGCCGCCTCATCGCCGCGATCGAGCAGCCAACGGCGTACGCCTTCACGCTCGACCAGCCGGGCATAGGCTTCACTGAAGGCTGTATCACCCTTGACGAACAGTTTTTCGTGCGCCAGTTCGTGAAAAATGAAGCCAGCCAGGACCGCGTCGTCCCAGGCCAGCATGGTATTGAGGACCGGATCGGCAAACCAGCCCAGCGTCGAGTAGGCCACGGCCGGGCCGAGGGCGACATCGTAGCCCTGCTCCTCCAGCCCGACCACGGCCCTGTTCGCCCGTGCCTGGTTGAAGTAGCCCCGGTAGGACAGGCAGCCGGCAATGGGATAGCACCAGGTCTTCGGTGTCAGCGAAAAGCGCGGCGTGGCGACCACGTTCCAGACCACGGCATCGCGTTCCAGGTCGGCATAGGCCTGGTAAGAGCCACTATCCGGAAGCGCGAGCTCGGCAACCGCGAAATCGCGAATCTCCAGTACCGTTTCCAGGCGCGAGCGCAATTGGGGGTCGGTTGCCGGATCATTGATCAAATGTGCGATATGCTCGCGCCTGGAAAGCAGGTCGAGCTGACCGCCAATGGCCTGCCCGTACCAGCTCATGGTCGCGCACCCGCTGATCACGATTACGACAACAACCACAAGGACAGCTATCTTGAACACGGATTGGTATATGGATGAAGCGTTCTGGCGCACGTTTGGTCCGCTGATGTTCAACAAGGAAAGTTTCGCCGAGGCGGCCGATCAGGTGCCGAAGCTTGTCGACCTGGCCGGCATCGAGCCGGAACAGGTCCTCGATCTGGGCGCAGGTCCCGGCCGGCATGCCCTGCCCCTGGCCCGCAAAGGGTATACGGTCACTGCCGTCGACACCAGTGCCGGATTGCTCCAAAAGCTGGAGGCCGAACGCGGCGAGCTACCGATCGAGACGATCTGTGCCGACATGCGCGCCTTCGTTCGTGAACAGGCCTACGATCTGGTGCTGGTGATGTGGACCAGCTTCGGTTATTTCGACGACGAGGCCGATCATGAAAAAGTTCTGAATAATATTCTTCAGAGCCTCAAGCCGAGCGGCCGGGTGATCCTGGACCTGGTCGGCCTGGAATATCTGTGCCGCAGCCTGGAGCCGGCCCATGTGACCGAATACGACGACGGCCGCCTGTTGCTGGAACGACCCAGCCTGACCGACGACATGACCCGCCTGGACAACGAATGGCTGCTGATCGATGATGACCGGGTCGAGCGCGCCCATTTCTCCCACCGGGTCTGGTCAGCCGGCGAAATCCGTGCCTTGCTGGAACGCAACGGATTCCAGGTTCACGGCATCTACGGCGACTGCGACGGCGCCGACTACGACCTCGAAGCCGAGCGCATGATTGTTGTTGCTGGAGGCAATTAATCGCACGCTACGGCGAAAAAATTCTCGGGTCGTGCGTAGTACGTGTATCAACCACCGATAATGAGGACACGATCCATGTTTGCCCTGCCGCGAATCAACAGCATACGCATCACGTTCACCCTCGTCCTGGTCGCGACGATGACGGCCTGCGATCCAGGCCCACACGATGAAGAGACATCAGTCCATTCACTCCGGATCCATGACGTTTCCGGGCTGCAGATCGAAGGGCTGGACTTGAAGCTCAACGACTTGCTTGGCCGCGCAGACCTGCCCCTGCGCGGACAGGTCGAGCTGCTGGACGACTTTCGTCTGGCGGTCAACGGTTCAGAGCACCTGCAAAAGCAGATTGAGCGAATCCTAGGTGAACTCGGGGCCCTTGAGGCACCTGACGCAATAACACCCGAGCGGGAGGCGCGGCTGCAATTCTGGATATTGAGTCTCTCCGAGGCTGTGCCTCATGCGGCACTTCCAGCAAGCCTGCAGAATATTGATGACATCGTCACCTCAGAGTTTCCCGGCCTGAACTTGAATATCGAAGATTTCGGCGAGTTTTTTCAATGGCCTAACTCCACCAGCTCATTTCGATCCGGCACCGGGACGCACATCTTCATTCGGCCATTTCAGACCACCGAGGAGGGAGCTCACATACACGCGACGATTCAGTTGGCCGGCCCCCTCGGAGGCAATCGATACGAAATTAATCGCAAGTTCGTTCCCGAACAAGCGTTGATTCTCGGACGTTCTCGGGTCGGTAGAGACTCGGAGCCTTTTTATCAGGTGCTGGTCGCCCGATTGGACTGGGCTGACTGAACGTCTGCCGGTCGTGCCTTTGTCCGCCGATGAACTGGAGTCCGGTTACCGGCGCTTGGAAAAACCACTATACAACTACCTGTTTCGGTGGTTCTGGGACGCTGCGGTCTGCGAGGATCTGATTCACGATGCATTCGAGCGTATCTGGAAACGCCGTGCTGGTATCGATGGCAAACGAATCGATGCTCTGGTCTGGACAGCAGTGATCAATCTGGCGCGCAGCCGGCACCGACACCTGCAACGGTGGAAATGGGTGGCGTTGCCAAGATCACTTGTCTCGTCTGCCAACCCGGAGACAGGAGCACTTGGCGACGAGCGGGAGCAAAGTTTGCGTCAGGCCCTGAGCAGGTTGCCGGGGAAGGCCCGCGAGGCATTGCTGCTGGAGCTTCATGCAGGCATGAGCAGGAGCGAGATCGCGCGCTGTCTCGGCATTCCTGAGGGCACGCTGGCCTCCCGAAAGCATGCCGCCATTGTCCGTCTGCAATCTCTTCTGGAGGTAAACGATGACACGCCTTGAAGACTATTTCAGCGAACTTGAGCCGCCACATGGTGGCCTGGAACGTCTGCGTGATCGCCTTGACGGACCACCACGCCGACATCTTCCCCGCACCGCAATGGCCTTTTCCGTGGCGGCAATGGCGATCGTGGCCGGGCTCCTGAGCTGGCCCGGCACCGTGGATAGAGAAAGAAAGCTCCTGGCGGAGATGGAAGCCATACTAATGGAGGCCAGAACCCCGGCACTGGCCATCGACGGACACGAGCCAACTGAACTGCAGTTGGATCATGCCAGAGCCTTGGTCTACTGGCTGGACCCGAAATCGCTCACCGCTGTGGACCATTGAGCGCTGGTCGACCTGATACTGAACCACCAAGAATGAGCAGATATGGACAGAATTCAACGAAGCGAGAAAGAATGGCGTGAGCGCTTGACCGACGAGCAGTTCCGCGTCACCCGAAAGGCCGGGACGGAGCGTCCGTTCAGCGGCCAATACAATGAACACTTTGAGGACGGCGTTTATCACTGCGTCTGCTGTGATCACCCGCTGTTCGATGCGAATTCGAAGTTCCACTCGGGCTGCGGTTGGCCGAGCT
>JBLRWT010000149.1:0-5758 GCA_047921095.1 Wenzhouxiangella sp.
GCTACTTCGTCGGACCAGCGGATCCGGCCTTCATCCAGACGTACCGACCAGCCCCCCACGCCGGCGAGCTTGCCGGCCAGTTTCAGGAGTTGATCGGTTTCGGCCAGCGCCGACTCGGCTGCGCTGCGGGCCAACTCGGCGTGCTTTCGTTGGCCGATGTTGCGCAGCATGGTGAAGGTCAGGGAGCCGGTCGCGGCGATGATCAGGATTGAACCGATACGATTGGCATAGGCATAGAACTGCGGCAAACCGCGCGGGGGCGGTGGCGCCAGGAAATAGCCAATGATGACCAGCGCGATCGCCACGACCGTTACTGTCAGGATCAGTGTGCGTCGCTTGGACTGCATGGCGAATACAACCGCGCCCACGTACAGCATGCCGTGAGCAAAGCTGGCTGGCGTGAGGGGATCGGTCAGAAAAATCAAAGCCAGCATCACGCACAGCAGGACGTTGGTGTGCAGACGATCCGTTCGCGAAGTCTCGCGAAGCCCAGGGGTTGATCCAGCCATCAAAGAAAATTCGCCTGCATGCCGGCTGGCATTAAATCATTGAACGAGCCTCAAGCTCTGTGCTGAACCGCACATCACGGATTTTTCTACTGTGATAAAAATTGCGGGTTTGGGGCCACTACCAATTGCCGCTCAGTGTCAACCACAGCTTGCTGACATCGGCCTGAGCGTTGCGGCCGTCGAAATGGGCCAGTTTGGCTTCCACGTTCAGGCCGGCTGGCAGGGGTCGGGAGACCATGATGCCGTATTCGTTGCCAAAGCGCCGCGATCCGGCATCACTGCGAAAATCATGGATCTTGACCAGGCCAGTCCATGAGCCAACCCTGGCCCCAGCGGCAAGGTGGGTATCGATCAGCCCGGCGGCGGGGGTGGTGAGGAACTGGTCGGTCCAGCCATTGTGGGCATGCAGGGTGGCCAGCGGGGTCTGGAAGGCGTATTCGCGGTCGCCGCCCAGGCGTTCATGAGCGGCGAACCAGTGCCAGTTGTCCAGGCGCTGGCCCAGGCGCAGGTGCAGATAATTCTGTTCCGACACATTGGACAACTCGCGCAACCCGGCCTGCCGTGCAAATTCGGCCCGGTACTCAAGGCCATGTTCGCCGGGCATTGAGCCGATGATGCGGACGCCCAGGTTGCGATGTGATGCCGGCCGGTCGTCGAACACCAACCGGTGCGCGTAGATGGCGATGGTGGCGCTTTCCAGCGAACGGCTCAGTGTGCCCATCCAGGCATCGAGATCGGCCTCGGCCAGCAACGCGTTCGGGTTGCTGCGGCCGAACACGCGGTGGGCCTTGTCCAGGTAGTTGAGGTTGACTTGCCAGCCTGGCGCCGGCTGCCAGTCGAGCGTGACCGCATCAAAGGTCTGTTCAAGCTGACGAAAACCGACGTTGCCGATGAAGCGGTGATTGTCTTCGATGATGCGCTGGCGCCCCAGCGTTGTCCGGAAGCGCTCGCTGGCGCGGTAGCGGACCCAGGCCTGGGACAGACCCTCGTCATCGGGATCGGCGACGACCGGGTATTGCGTCTTGCCGTTGGCGGTGGAGTTGAAGCGCTCGCGGAGTACGGCCCGGTTACCGTGGGCCATCGCGCCAACGGACCAGCCGGACCAGTCCGGACTGACCAGCCCCAACCGCAACCGAACTGTGGAGGCCGTGGCATCCTTGGCCATGGTTTCGACATCCACCAGCTCCACGCGATAACGCACGTCGATCGTGGTTTGCCATTGGTCTTCCGCGGCCGAGGCTGCCAGAGCGCCGAAAACCAACGCGCCACAGACCAGGTGGGTGGTGAATTTGGTCACATTCGTCCGGTCCCGGTTTGTTGTCTCGGCCAGTATCCGCTTCGGCAGAAACCAGGTCATTGACCGTCATCAACCTCGCTCGGGCAATTGTCGATCCGGCAGCCGCACAGCCCGATCATCTGCGCTTCCCGTTTCACCAGTTTTGCCAGATGCTGGCAGTATCGGTCCAGGTAGTTCAGGCCCTGGTTCCGACCCGACAGCCACGGGTTCATCAGGGTATGACGGAGCAGGAAGATGCTGTCGGCCTGCTCGCCGCCGTCATCGGGTTCGGCAACGAAGGTGGACGAGTCCAGATCCAGCTCCGTGATCAAGTGAATTGCCACGCCCGGGCTCAACGCCGAGTGATGGACCAGGGTGCGCGAGCCGAAGAATTGGCGACCGCGGATGTCGACATCGTCGCCGACTTTGAGGTGCTGGTAGACGCGGCGACCGAAGTCGTTCATGCGGCCAAGACTATGGTTGCCTTCCGGGTTGATCGCCAGGCAGATCAGGTTGGTATCGGGTTCGAATGGCAGAACGACTCGTGCAATGCCCTGGAGCGCGGCACGCAGATCGGCGATATGGTCGAAGAAGTATTCGCAGTTGCGCACGGTTTCAGCGCACAGCCGTCCGAAGTGATCATGATCGAGCGGCAGCACCCGGTGGGTCACCCATGCTGCCGCCGCTGCCGCGCCCGGTTTTGACCCTTCGAGAATGTATTGCCCGAGATTGCGGAAGCGGCGCTCATATTCGCTGTCGGCCAGGTTCTCGGCAGCATCAAAGACGTAGGCGGCCTTCTGACTGATGAAATCTGTCATGCCCCGGTTGCGCGCAACGTAGGCGCCGCAGCCGAACGGGATGAAGCCGAGTTTGTGCGGGTCGACCGTGATCGAGTCTGCATCCCGAACGGCAGCGAATGAGCGATAAACGCTGGCCGATGGAAAGTGACAGAATTGATCGCGCAAACGGTCATGACTGACCAGGCTGCCCTCGGCAGTGCGAAAGATGCTGGCCAGGTAGCCGCCCCAGGCAGCGTCGATATGCAGGGCAAAATTCAGGCCCTTGTCACGCCAGCGCTGGCGAGAATCGATGATTTCATGGATTGGGTCTATGGAGCCGTATTCGGTCGTGCCGAGAACGCCGATCACGGCCAGGACCGGTTGCCGCCGAGCATCACAATCGGCCAGCGCTCGCTCCAGCGCGTCAACATCGAGACGCATGTTTTCGCTCACGCCGATAGCGACCAGGTTGGCACTGCCGAACCCCAAAAGCTTCAGCGCCTTGTCCCAGGAATAATGCGCCGTGACCGGCACCATCACGCAGGGCGTGTTGAATTCAGGGTGACGGGCATGGAATCCGGCCAGACCGAGATGCTCGACCCGCCCGGCCTCGATGGCCGCGGCCAACCGGCGCGCACTGGCGCGATCAAGACGCTCGCTGATCAGCGTGTACAGCTCTCGACGCAGGCGAACCACCTGGTCGATGTCGAGGTTGAACAGCTCCCAATCGTGGCAAGTGAAAAAGTCGCCAGAAAAGTTTTCCAATGGACCGGGGTCCAATTGTGCTTCGGCAAGAGCGCGGCGAGCGGCGAGCGGCCAGTAGCGCACGGCGCGGAAGTACCAGAGCGCCTCGTCGTTGGCGAGGGTCCCGCCCGAGGTCACATGCCCCCAGGCGCAGGGTTCTGAGTCGGTGTCCGTATTGAAACCGAACATCGCCGCCAACTGGCGGCCCACATCGAGTTCCAGGCCAAGCGTGGCCGGCGACGCTTCGCCAGTGATGTGATTGGGGTTGTAAAGGGTGGTCACCAACTGGGCAATGAGGCCGGGCAGCAACAGGTCGGAGGCCATGTGACCGATATAGCGCGGGCTGAAAAACGGTACGGAGCTTTTCAGGCGTGCGCTCAGTCCGTGCAACTCGGATTTCATCCGACCGACGAAAGCCTGGTACTCCGGCTCATGTTGAGCCATGACTGGAATCAACGGCCGGTCTTCAGGATGAATGTTGCGGCGCCAGTAGACATGGTCGCGCAGAAATTCCACCAGCACCTTTTCCAGCAACTCGTCGTTCTCGGCATAACTGCCGAGGAACAGCGGATTGAGCCAGGTCAGCTCGCCGGGCAGTTCGGTTTTCACACGCCTGGCCGAACGTTTTTCAGACGGGCACTGAAGCGAGCCAGACGGTTGAGAACGATGCGGGTGGGCAGTGGCAGGGCATCGGCCGGCATTCGGTCCAGCAGGTTGCGCAGCAGCAGTCCGGTGGCCGTGTCGCCGCAGACTTCCAGGCGTCGTTCGAAAAACAGTGTGTCGGGGTCTTCCTGGCGTGCGGCCAGGGCCAGAAAGTCACCGGCGCGTCCGCGAATGGTTGTTACTGCATCGCGGTTTGTCCCGGGATGGACCAGGCGACTGTCCTGGCACTGCAGGACCAGACGCAGGTCCATGTCCGTGATTTCGATGGCCAGCAGCTTGCCCTCCAGCGCCTGCCAGTCCTGGGTCGTGACCAGCGTCTGCAGGTGGCGGTCGAGGCTTCGGGCAAACAGTTTGTCACGCAGTCGTTCCGGGCAAAGCCGAAGCGGAAGGCCGACGATATGCGCCGGTGGCAGATGGCGTGCGCTGAAATCCAGCACTGATTCCAAGTTGATCACCGAATCAGAACCCGCGCCTGGTGACAAACGCGTGCAGCCGCTCAAACTGCGCCACCATGCGCTCGGGCTGAAGCGGCGGCGGTATCGCGCCAACGACCCGACCGGCCGGATCAATGATCATCAATGAACTGGAATGGTCGATCGACCGATAGCCGTCATCATCGATGTGTTCCTCGAATTTCACCGCCATGGGGCGGGCCAGTGCCTGGAGTTGTGGCTCTGTTCCGGAAAGACCAATGAAGCCGGCATCGAACCAGGCCAGGTACTCTTGAATGGCATCCGGTCGGTCGTGAGTCGGATCGACTGAAACGAAGATGAACTCGCGCTTGATGGCGGTGGATTGGCGTTGTTCGAGCATTCGGCTCATTTCCCGCATGGCATGCAGGCTGGACGGGCAGATGTCCGGGCAAGTCAGGTAGCCGAAGAAGACAAAGCTCCATTGACCCTGAAACGCGGCCGGCAGAAATGGCTCACCGGCAGTGTTGGTCAATTCAAAACCATCCAGCGGGCGAGGCTCCGGCCAGAGCACCGCCTGAACCTCGGGCGGTGCGCTGTTCCAGGGCAGGCCATCGGCCGGTGGCTTGTTGCCCAGACCGAGGCCAGCCAGCAGGGAGATGCCCATGACGCCCAACAGAATCGGTGGCAGCAGCCGGCGGCGGATCATGATATCGAGCCTCAGTCGTCCATGCTGCGGATATAGGCGATGACGTTGTCCAGATCCTCACCCTTGAGGGCATGGCCCCAGGCCGACATCATCGGCGATTTGCTCACGGATGGACCGCCACTGGTGATGATCTTGGCCAGGTAGTCATCATCCACCGAAGCCTGCCAGTCGGACTGGGACATATCGGCCGGTTGCGGCTGCATGGCCGCCGAAATCGGACCATCGGACTTGCCCGAAGCGCCATGGCAGGAAGCACAAAGCTGCTTGAACTTTGTCTCGCCAGCAGCAACATCCGCAGCGTGCACGGACTGTGCCATGCCCACAGCCAAAAGCCCGACAACCAGTATCTTTATTGCTTTCATGACCTTGTTCCTTGAGTGATGCAGAGTTTATGAATGAATTGTAAGACGGCCCCCTCCGGAGGGAATTGACCAGGAACAAGTTACGCCCTCAAGAGTGGACTAACCGCGAAGGGGCAAAAGGCGACTAACCGCCAAGACGAAAAAGAGTAAAGGCTAAAAGCAAAGGCTAAAAGCAAAGGCGACTAACCGCGAAGACGCAAAGAGCGCTAAGAAAAAGAAAAGGCAAAAATCCAAATGCTTTAAATGGTTAGTAATTTGATTTTCTTCCTGTCTTCCTGGGACTGCAGGGTTTTGAAGTGTGGGCAG
>JBLRWT010000150.1:0-5748 GCA_047921095.1 Wenzhouxiangella sp.
AGATCCTCGGCGAATGCCTCCAAGCCGCGCCAGCGCAGCACGGGTATCGCCTGAACGATTGCAGGCAGGCCGCACATTATGGACTGCTATCCTTGGACTGCTACTCGCTCGGGCCTGAAGTGTTGATGACAGGCCAGCCTGGTCGATATATGATCAAGACATCATCACCAATCAATCAAAAACAACATAGATGAAAACAAGCCAGCAGCGTCTCATGATTTGCAGGTCGCGATGACCAGGCGTGCCTCCGGCATCATTCAGCACCTTTGGTTGATCATGCTCATCCTCGCCGCCCTCCCGGCAGCGGCGCCGGCGCTGGCGCCGGACCAGGCCTTTCACCAGTTCATGAAGGATACCTGGAGCATCGAAGAAGGCCTGCCCCAGATCTCCGCCATGGCCGTGGTCCAGGGGCCGGACAACTACATCTGGGCGGCCACCCAGGCCGGCCTGTCCCGGTTTGATGGCGCCCGGTTTACCAACTACTCCACCGAAAACACGCCCGAATTACCCGGCATGTATATGCACGACCTCCTGGTCGACAGCAGGGACCGGATCTGGATCGGCACCTACAAGGGCGCAGCGCTTTACGATGGTGAGCGCTTCAGCCATGTTGCCGATCAGCAGGGGCGCGAGTTCGATATATTCCAGTTTGCCGAAGCCCCCGATGGCTGGGTGCTGTCATCGACCTCGCGCGGTCTTTTCCGCAGCCGCGGAGAGCGCCTGGAACGGTTCGAAGACGATCCACAGACAGCACTGCATTCGGTTTTCCATCACGACGGCCTGACCCTCGCTGGGGGCCGAGGCGCCATTTACCACCAGGACGGCAGCGGCTGGAACCGAATTGCGCTTGACGGCATGCAGGGCGTACCCGTGACCGGTTTCGCTCACTATGATGGCGTTTACTGGGCTGGCACAGGCGAGGGGCTGCTGAAATGGACCGATGGCCGCTGGCACCCTCATGTCGACGACGAGGTCGACCTTTCCGGCCGGGTCGTTCAGGCCATGTACGTGGACAAAAACGACAACTTCTGGATCAGTACCGCCGGCGCACTGATCAGAATGCGGAATCAGCAGGTGATCGAGGTCATCGACGACAATGATCCCAGCGCGCACGGCAATATCCTCTCGATTGGCGAAGACCATGAGGGTAATCTCTGGCTGGGCGGACGCTGGGACGGCCTTGCACGCCTATGGAATAGCTGGGTGCTGCGCTTTGATCGTCCTGAAGGATTACACAATAGCCTGGTCTGGTCGCTGGCGCCTGACAACCAGGGCAACCTATGGGTCGGCACGATGGACGGGCTGGCCCTGTTTCGCGATGGCCGATTCGAACAACTGACTACCGGTGCCGAACTCCCTCATCCCCATGCCTATACGCTCCTGGTCGAGGACGATCAGGTCTGGATCGGCACGCGCTCAGGGCTGGCCTTATGGGATCGACAGACAAAGGCCTTGAAAACAACGGCGGCATTCGACGAACTGGCTGGCATACAGGTCAATGGCATCCTGCGTCACAGCGACGGGCTTTACTGGCTGGGCACTTCGAACGGCATCTGGCGCTGGGATGGCGTCGCATTGCAGCCGGTCAATCTACCGGGCCAACATGGCAGCATCGTGATCCGTGCGCTCATGGAAACGAGCGACGGCATCCTGTGGGCCGGCACAGTCAGTGGCCTGTTGCGCATCGGACCGGATGGATCACCGAGCTGGGTTGAAGGTGTGCCCGACACCTATGACGTGACGGCCCTGACCGAACTGCGAAACGGTCGTATTGTCGCCGGAACCCTGGGAGAGCGATTGCTGATCAATGATGGTCAGCGCTGGCATGACTTCGGCATCGAAGACGGTTTGCCCATCAACAGCGGCTTTGCCATAGCCGAACATGGCGACACCCTCTGGGTGGCCGGCCTTCGCGGCATCTATGAGCTTTCGCTTGCCGCCCTCGACAGTTACATTGCCGGCGAGATCCCGACACTTCCCGGACGCATGGTGCTGCATGAGCGCGGCGATGTTTCCGGTGCCCAGACCGGCTTTTGCTGCAACGGCGCCGGCAACGCCAAGGGATTCATGCGCGAAGACGGCTTCTGGCTGCCCACGCGCGGCGGCGTCATCCAGCTGGCGCCGGACCGGATTGCACGCAATCCGCATCCACCGGCCGTTGCCGTCGAACGGCTGCGAGTCCAGGGCCGATGGCAGGAACTGGCCAATCAGACTCTGGTCAGGCTGTCCCGGGATCAGCGCGATCTGGCCTTTGGCTTTACGGTTTTGAGTTTCCAGGACCCCGGCAGCATCCAGCTTGAATATCGTCTGCTTGGCTACAGCGATGAGTGGCTGGCAATCGATGACCCCCATCAACGGGTCGCGTTCTACACCAACCTGCCGGCCGGCGAGTTTACATTCGAAGTTCGTGGCACCAACAACGCTGATGTCTGGTCGGAACAGGATGCACAACTGCATCTCGTGATCGAGCCGCGCCTGCGCGAGACCACCATGTTCTGGGTTCTGATCGGCCTGGCATTCCTCGGCCTGGCCTGGCTGGTCCTGGCCTGGAAGATACGCAGCCTCAAGGCCCAGCGCAAGGCACTGGAAAGAACCGTGGCCGAGCGCACCCTCGAACTGTCGCAAGCCAACGACGATCTGATGGATTATAGTCGCCGACTCAAGGAAGCCAGCATGACCGACCAGCTGACCGGTCTCTGGAACCGACGCTACCTCGTTTCGCAGTTGCCTGTCGACCTGGCCCATTTTCGGCGCGAATTGCTGCGTCCAGGCAACGAAGATCAGGTCTTGTTGTTTGGCCTGCTCGACATCGATCACTTCAAACCCGTCAACGACCATCATGGCCACGCCGCCGGAGATGCCGTTCTTCAGCAACTGGCCACCTTGCTGATCAGCCAGGTGCGCGAGGGCGACTACGTGGTGCGCTGGGGCGGCGAAGAATTTTTGCTGGTATTCCGGCCGATGCTATCGGACCAGCCGGCCGGCGTTGCCGAACGGCTCCGATCCGCGGTCGAGCAGACCTTGTTCGAGATTGGCGAAGACAAGCCCCTGCGTCTCACTTGTTCAATTGGAATGGCCGAATACCCGGTCGTGGGGCAGCAACCTGCCGCGTTCAGTTGGGAAGACGTCGGCGCGATGGCCGACCAGGCGCTGTACCATATCAAAAACAACGGTCGCAATGGCTGGTGCCTGGTCCGGGCCAATGCCGGAGTCGACAGCACCGAACTGAAACGCGGGCTCGTTCACGGACTTGAACATCTTATGACGACCAATGTCATCCATATAGAAACGGGATTTGGATCGGCGAAATCAGAACCATCCAAAACAACCTCGGAGTGAGCGCAAGCACCTTGACCGACTGGTTCGAAAATCTCAAGCGCATCGTCAACCGTCATGAGCCTTCCGACGATCCCCACGCCCTGCCTCGCGCCGCCGCGGTACTGATGCTGGAAATGGCTGTAACCGACGAAGGCAGCGAAGACGCCGAGATCGAGGTCATTCACCAGGCCATGAAAAAGGCTTTCGGGCTCGAACCAGCCGAGCTGGATGAATTGATCGAGCAGGCCCATGGATTGCGCGACCAGACCGCTTCCATGCACGCCTTTACCCGCGAACTGAAAATCGGCCTGGAATCGGGCCAGCGTGCCGAGCTCATTGAATGGCTCTGGCGGGTGGCCTACGCCGACGGTCGCCTGGACCGGCACGAGGAACTGCTGGTTCGCCGCCTGGCTGACCTGCTTGGCGTGCCACACGAAGAATTCATCCGCCGCAAACACATCGCCGCCAACGCAATTTCGAACTCAAAGGCTTGAAGAGCGACCAACCGCAAAGCCTCAAGGTTTTAGATCATCTTCTTGGCATTCTTCGCGTCTTCCCGGTCAGTACCAGGTTTTTGCTCTACGCCGCACGAGCGATCATCAGCACGTTGGCGAAGATGCCAGGTTCATCGTCAGCGAGAATCTGGACACTGAAACTGTTTTGTTCAAGCAGCTTGATCCAGTCGGCTTGAGTCCGGCAGTATTGAGCCACCGGCCACTGCCGCCGGCCCAGCAGCACCAGGCTGTCTACCAGTCGGCCGAGCCAGGCTTGCACTACCCGGCCGGCGTCACCTACCCGCAGGATCAAGCGCCCGTCCGGGCTTATGGCAGTGTGGATTCGGTGCAGGATTTCCTCCTGGGCCTGGTAATCGACGTAGTGCAGGACGTCGAGCACGACAACGGTATCGGCCTGGCCAAAAATTGTTTCTCGCATATCAACAACAACAAAATCAGCATGGCTTCCCAGGGCAATTCGCGCCCGGTCGACGTCGCGCTGCTGGCGTTCGATGCCTCGAAAGGAACCAGGGATGCCGACAGAAGGCCAGCCGGGCGGTAAGTCGCCCTGAGCAGACTGCTGGTTGGCGGCGCGCATCAATGAGGCCAGCAGGCCCTGGCCGCAACCAATGTCCAGCACCGAAGACCCCGACGGCACCAATCCATGTTGGAGAATCAGGCGGAAAACAGGGTCATGCTTCAGTTTATTGCGGGCAAAGTGCCAGGCGAAGCGGCCTGCCGCCCGATATGGCTGAGCTGCCCTGTCGCACAATGATTGGGGCAAGCCTGCATTCACGACACGGCGTCTTTCAGGGTGACGAACTTCAGGTCTTTCCGGGATGCCGTTTCGATCAACCCAGGCAGGACTTGCTCGATCATGCTCTGGCCATTTCGGTCAATGGCGGCATTGCCATCGTGCATCAAGACAATGGCGCCTGCCTTGAGGCCGCCGTCCATTCTCGCCTTGATTCGTTGCGGACTGGTCCAGCTCGTATCAAAGCCGCGCACTGACCAGCTGGAAAGCTGGAGCCCAAGCCCCTCAAGAACCGGATCGAGAAACAAGTTGCGCAAGCCAGCAGGGGCCCGAAAGAACTGCGGGGAATGCCCGGTAATCTCCGTTAGCACCCGCTGCGCTTCCCCGACCTCACGGCGCAAACCGCGGATGCCCATGGTGGAAAAACGATAAAAATGGTTCATGCTGTGATTCTCGATCTCGTGTCCTCGGCGGATAATTTCACGACACAGATCCGGATGCGCCAATGCCTGCTTACCGATGCAGAAAAAGCTGGCCTTGACCTGGTAGCGGTCAAGAATATCAAGCACCATGGGGGTGACGACCGGATCAGGGCCGTCGTCGATGGTCAAGGCAATCTCGCCTCTGGCCCGGGCCGATGCCGGCAGTCGGGTCCAGTTTGATCCCAGCCAGTTGCCATGCGGCCAAAGCCCCACCCCCGTGATCAACAGATGATTGACGACCAGGGCAGCAATCACCCAAAGCCAGGTTTCCGGTCGCCAGACAGCGACAGCGACAGCGACCAGGTGAATGACAATGGACAGACTGATGAACCAGCCGGGCCGCCACGGGCGACGGTCGACCTCAGGCATGCCATGGCAGCCAGCGGCGACCGATCGCCTGTGACATTCTCTCAGTCAGACGACCCTTGCCACCGCAGTTCACAGTGCGTACTCGTGGACCAGCGACACCAGCTCCTCGCGTGAAATACGGTTGTCGTGATCGGCATCGAACTGCTCGAAAATTCTCGAACTGGTCGCAATCCCGTGCTCACCGAGCATGAATTTGACCAGATCCACGAATTCACCGCGCGACAACAGGCCATCGCGGTTGGTATCGAATTCCTCGAACAGTGCTTCAACCAGTTCTCGTCGGTCCATGGCAGCTCCCGTCATTAATTGATCAGGCAATAATGTAGCACCG
>JBLRWT010000151.1:0-5735 GCA_047921095.1 Wenzhouxiangella sp.
ATATCCCGTGGGGCGGGGGCGTAGATGCTTGGGAGATCCCGGATCAAGTCCGGGATGACAGAATCGGGTTCCGGTTATCCTTTTCCGGAACCCGGAACCCGGAACCCGGGCCCCCGGGTCAATCAACTTTCGCGGACGTTGACTTCCTGGCCGGGGCGGAGGCGTTCGTTGCCGCGGATCACGACCTTGTCGCCGGCCTGGATGGGGCCGGAAACTTCGATCCACTCGCCTTCGCCGATGCCGGTGGTCACCCGGATACGGCGGGCGGTGTTGTCTTGATCGATGATGAAAACGGCAATGCCATCCCCGCGCAGTACGAGTGCATCACGCGGCACGGCCAGCACTTCACGCACATCGGCGGTGGGAACGGTCACGCGCACGGTCTGGCCGACGGGCAGCGATTCGGCCAGATCCAGGCGCAGCTCGAACACGTGGCGGGCCTCGTCGCCAACGCTCACCAGGGTGCGTACTGGCACATGAAACAGCGCGGTGGTGCCAATGGTGACGGCCAACTCGTCGCCAGGGCGCACGAAACGGTAATAGTTGAGCGGCGCCCGGGCCACGATTTCCAGGCTGTTCGGATTGACCAGGCGAATCACGCGAGTCCCTACAGCGACGCGCTCACCGGCATTGGCGACACGTTCGGCAACGACGCCCGGAAAGGGCGCTGTGATCTCGGTCCGATCAAGCTGGTCTTCGAGCTGACTCAAACGACTGCGCACCACGGCCAGGTCACCAACGGCGATATCTCGCTCTGACCGGGACTGGTCAATCTGGCTGGCGGCAGCCAGGTTCGTTTCGGCCAGGCGCTGAAAGCGGGCCAGCTCGGCTTCAAGGAACCGCAAGCGGGCCTCGGCGCGCGTGACTTCGGCGGCCAGTTCCTGGGCGCGCAGGCGCAGACCGGTATCTTCGATCCGGGCAATCACTTCGCCAGCTGCGACGCTCGAACCGACATCGGCCACCGACACCAGGCGGCCTTCAACTTCCGCCGACAGAAAGGCTTCAGACCTCGAGACCACGGTGCCGGCCACCTGCATGGTCGGCGCCATGGTGGTGAACCTGGCTTCGCTCAGCTCGACCGGCGATGGCCCGCCACCAAACTGGGCCATCGCAGGCGCGGCCAGAATCACTGACATGAACAGTACTGTAAAAACTCGCATCGATATCTTCCTCATGCCGGTACCACCTCACCCGAGGCAGCCCTGACCTTATCTTCATTGACCCGTAGCAGGCTGGGCAGCAGGATCAGAGTAAACAATGTACTCAGTGCCATCCCTCCCACAATGACGGCTGCCAGGCCCCGATACAACTCCGTACCGGCGCCGGGCAGCAGCAACAATGGCATCATGCCAAACAAGCTGGTGAACGTACTCATCAGAATGGGGCGCAAACGCAATCGCACCGCATTTTCCACCGCGTCCTGCCGACTCAGTCCATCCCGCTCACCTTCTCGTGCGCGATAGACCAGCAGGATGGCATTGTTGACGACCAGGCCCAGCAGGATCACGAACCCGATCATGGTCAACATGTCCATCGCCTGGCCGGTGATCGCGCCAAGCAACCGCAGCGCCAGGATGCCGCCGACGGTGGCCATGGGAATGGTCATCAGCACCAGGATCGAGTCTTTGAATGATCGAAACAGCGCCGATATCAACAGGTACAGCAAAATGATGGCGAGGACAAAGCTGCCAGCCAGGTTTCGCAGGGTCTCACCCAGCGCCTCGGCCGTGCCGCGGTAGGTCACCACGCCATCGGCGGGCAGGGCGGCACGCAACAGCGGTTCGACTTCGAGCTGCAGGATTTCCAACGCGGTTTCCATCGGCATGCCCGACGGCGGCGTGACTTGCAGCGACAGCGTTCGCCGTCGGTCCACCCGGCGGATCTGGTTGGGGCCGGCGGTGCGCTCGAGACGGGTCATCTCCCCCAGGGTGGCGATCTGCCCGGATGGCGTAGCCAGGGGCATGGACAACAGCTCCTCCGGTGTCAGCCATTGCTCGCCGCGCAGGATCACGTCCAGGCGACGATCGCCGTCAAAGTAATCACCGAGAAAGGCGCCGTTGCCCAGAGCACGCAGCAGCACCGAGACGTCGGCCCGGGTCCAGCCCAACTCGGCAATGCGTCGATCATCGGGGATCAGGCGTAATTCGGGTTCGGCCAGTTCCAGGCCCGGCTGCGGTCTGATGGTCGAACCAGGCAGGGCCTGCTGGATCGCGCCGAAGCCGGTCTGGCCTGCCTCGAGCAGATCCTCGAAATCGGCAGCCTGCAGGTCAACCGAAATCTGTCGGCTGCCGCGACCACCGAATATCGGCGACCGGTTGGCGGCGCCGAAAGTGTCGGGGAAGCCGCGCAGAATTTCGGAGTTGACCACCCTCAGCAATTCATCGACCTCACTGTCATTTTCGGCCCGCAGGCCGAGAAACGCACCGCTACCGAAGAAGCCGAGAAAGCTGTTATAGATCTTCGGCTCCTTCTCGCCAGACAGGTACGGCATCAGGCGCTCGTTGATCACATCGATCAATTCACGTTCGGCGGTGTCCGGTCCCATTCCCGACGGGGTCTGAATGAAGCCGAACATGAAGTTGCGCTTGCCTTCCGGCAGGTAGTCGGCCGGCGGCAACAGCAGGACGGCAACCAGGATGGGCACCACGGTCAGGCCGCCGATCCATCCCCACCGTCGTTGCGGGGTGGCGGTCAGGTTCATGACGATCTTGGTGGCACTGGTCCACCAGTCGGCATGACGGTCGGTCAGTTTCTCGGTCCCCAGCAGCCGGTAGCTGGCTGTGGGCAACACGATGATCGCCACCAGCAGCGAGCAGACAATGGCCGCCGAAATCACCACGGCCAGATCGGCAAACAATTGTCCGGCTTCGTCCTGGAGAAAAATGACGGGAACGAAAATGGCGACGGTGGTGGCCGTCGATGCCAGTAGCGCGCCCCAGACCTGGCCGGTGCCTCGATCAGAGGCCTCCAGCGGGTCACGGCCCTGCTCTCGCTGGCGAACGATGTTCTCCAGCACCACGATCGCCGCATCGAGCACCATGCCGGTGGCAAACGCCAACCCCGCCAGCGAAATCACGTTGAGTGTTCGCCCTGTGCCATCGAGGATCAGGAAGGCAAAACACAGGCACAGCGGAATCGCCAGGGCAACCATCATGGTCGCACGCAAACGACGGAAGAAGAACCACAGCACCAGTACCGCCAGGCTCATGCCCAGCATCAGGTTGGTGGCAACCATCCAGATGGACTGGCGTATATAGATGGTGTCGTCGGAAACCTGGAGAATGTACAAGCCGGCCGGACGCAGGTGGGTCTGCTCCAGGTCGGCAACGGTTGCCTGGAGATTGGCCATCACGTCGAGCACGTTGACCCCCGGCTCGGCAATCACGTTCATGGCAATCGAGGGTCCGCCATCCTGGGTCATCACGCCGGAGCTGTCGCGCATCACGCGCTCCACCTGGGCCACGTCGCCAAGAAAGACCGGGCGACCGTCCCGCCATTCCAGCACCAGGTTCTGCAGGTCGTTGATTGAATACTTTCCGGCAAAGCGCAGTGTGTACTGACGGCGACCGACTTCCTGGAAGCCGCCGGACACATCCGCGTTCTGGCCGAGACGCTGACCGATGCGGGTCAGATCAACGCCGATGGCGGCGGCCCGGTAAGGATCAAAAGTCACCCGAACCTCGTATGGACGACCGCCACGGGGATTGGCCGAGGAGACGCCCGCGATGCGCTCAATGCGTTCCTTGATGACTTCATTGACGAAGTCCTGGTACTCGATGATCGGGCGATCATTTTCCGGCAGCGGCCGAATGGAAAACCAGGCAATCGTGTCACCGAACTGATCGGAGCCGACCCGGACGGTGGGCTCGGTCACATCGGCCGGGTAGCGCGGCACCTGGTTCAGGCGGTTGATGACCTCGATCAATGCGCGATTGATGTCGTCACCGACTTCGAACTCGAGGTTGATCGAGCCACTGCCCTGGCTGGCGGTGGAGGTCATGCGCAGCAGGCCGGGCACGTCGCGCAGCTGATTTTCCTGCGGCTCGATGATTTCAGACTCGATTTCGGCCGGGGCTGCGGCGCGCCAGCCGGTCGAGATGGAAATCGATGGCCGGTCGATGTTGGGCGTCATCTGCACGGGCAGGCGTGACAGACTGAGCAAGCCGAAAATGACCAGCAAAATACAGCCCACGGCAACTGCGACCGGGTTACTCAGTCCAAGGCGTGTCAATGGCAAGTGCGGTTCCTCCTCTGGTCAAGCCGCGCAATGTACAACAGATCCGGTGCAGGGGTTGTCAATTCTCAACGGGTGGATGGACAATGGCAATCCGGTTTAGTGCCGTCGAATCGCGGATCGGCGCATTGACGCCGCATTCAATCGCGACGAAAGTCGCGCTTTGAACGCGGAAATGGGATACTGAAAAAATAATATCAATGGACCGCCAGTTCGTCACTGATAGAGTCCACACCATCGCTTCTGTCACCCAGAATCGATGACAGCGCCATTCTCGGGGAGCCAGCCGTTGCAACAACTTGATCCATTGATGTTCACCGTCCAGTCCGGTCAGGCCCTTTTCGGTCTGGTCCTTGCTGTTTTGCTGTTGGCTTTCCTGTCCCAGTACAAGCACTCGTTCCTTGGCCACTGGGCATTGAGCTGCCTGGCCATGACGCTGCATTTTGCCTCCGCAGCCCTCGTTATCAGACTGATGGCGAACGATGGCTCCCACGAGACCCTTGTGCCGTTGTTGGTCGCCTTTTCCCTGATCATGGCCTACCTGCATGTAATCTGGCTGATCATGGGTGCAAGGGAAGCGGTGGTCAACCGCCCGGTCAGATCAATTTGGCAGGTTTTGCTCATTGGGCTGGCATTGGCGACAGGCGCGGGCAACAGCCTGCTGTTTCATTATTTTCCCGATGGCGTCGTGACCGAGTGGCTAATACAATATTCGCCCTCCCATGTTGTCACCGGCCTGGCTTTTGTGGTGACGGCTGCCATGCTGTGGTCAGCCTTGCGCGGTTTCAACCAGATCAGTTCTTACCTGGTTCCCCTGACTTTCAGCCTCTATGGCGCTCACATGTTGATGCTGAGCATCGGCAACTGGATGCCCACGCCGGGGCTCCACCTTGCCCAGACTCTGCACATGGGCGCGGCGGGGCTGCTGTTGCAGTCATTGATCGGCTACAGCATCATCACCTGGCTGCTGGAGATCGAACGGCGAGATGCCAGCCTGGCCAACAACAAGGCCATCAGCGCGGAGAAACGGCTTGTCCACTACCGCATGCACGACGCGATGACCGGCCTGCCGAATCGACGACAGTTGCAGGATCAGCTGTCAGTCGCGGTCCGCGCCACGACGAGCAAGCGTAGCCGGATTGCCATCCTGTCCATTGGCATCCATCGTTTCAAGCTGCTCAGCCAGGCGCTGGGCTGGGAGCAGACAGACAAACTGATCCACCAGCTGATCCAGAGACTGCAGGCGATCGCCCCACCCAATGCCGTATTGGGTCGAACCGGAGAGCGTGACTTCCTGTTCATTCTGCCCGCGGCAGGGCGCCGGGAGGTAGCGATCGACAAGACCCGCCAGATGCTGGCCGAATGCGCAAAACCCTTCACCCAGAATGCCCAGGATGTGTTTCTCAGTGTCAGTGGCGGGTTATGTTTTTCACCCGATGACGAGATTGATGCGGTCGCCCTGATCAAGATTGCCCAGCAGGCGCAATTGCGGGCTGTATCG
>JBLRWT010000152.1:0-5712 GCA_047921095.1 Wenzhouxiangella sp.
GAAGTCCCCCTGCAAGCGCAAAACGTCGCCGCGGATCGCCAGCGCTTCCGGCAATGCCGGGTCGATCGCCAGCGCTCGGGCCAGCGAGGATTCGGCCAACTGGACTGCCAGCTCCCGGTTCAAAAGCAGGAAGCGCTGCTGCAACATCCGGGCTTCGGCCAGGCCGATGTAAGCCAGCGTGAACTGCGGATCCTCGGTTAGCGCCGCCTGAAACCGGGCGACCGCCCCGTTCAATCCGGCTTCGGTGAACCGGTTCATTTCGGCCCGGCCCTTGAGATAGGCGTCGTAGGCCGCCAGGCTCAGGGTCGCCGGCCGGTCAAGCCGCGCGCGCTCGGCCGGCAACAGGCTGACCTTGAGTTCGTCCGCGACCGCCCGGCTGATTTCACCCTGGATCGCGAACACGTTCGCGGCGCTCAAGGGCCGGTCGAAAGTCTCTGCCCAGAGATTGCGGTCGTCCCGGCCGTCGATCAATTGCACCGATATCCGCACCTGCTCGCCGGCGCGCTGCACTGCGCCTTCCAGGATCACCCCGACGTCGAGCTCGCGGGCGATCTCCGGGATCGAAATTGCACGGTCGCGGTAGCCCATCACCGAGGTACGGGAAATCACGCGCAATCCGTGAATGCCCGCGAGCTGGACCAGCAGGTGATCGTGGATGCCATCGGCAAAAAATGCGTCGGCTTCCAGGTCGCTCCGGTTGGCAAACGGCAGTACCGCGATCGACGGGGTCTGCCCCGCGTCACGGGCAACTCCGGGCAAGCGGGTTTGCGGCTGCCAGTCGCCCCGGTAGATCAATCCACTGGCCACTGCCGCGACCGCAATCAAGACCGCGGCGAGCACAACTGCAGGTACGGTGGCCCGACTCCCCGGCGCCGCCTGGTCCTCCGCGGGTCTGCGCACCGGCGCGATCAGGCGGTAACCTGCGCCGCGGACCAGCGCGATATAGCGGGGCTCCTGGGGATCGTCGCCGAGGGCATCGCGCAACAGCTTGACGCGCTGGGTCACGGTTTCCGGACTGACCACCAGTCCCGTCCACACGGTTTCCATCAACTGGTCCGGAGAGACCACATTGGGCGCGGCCTCGATCAGGGCCGCCAGAAGATCGAATGACAGCTTGGGCAAGTCGATCTCGGACCCGCCTCGGGTCACGCAGCGAGTGCCCGCATCCACTTCAAGATCCCCCACGAGATAGCGGTTCCGCGGTCGTTCCGAAGTGTCCATATGTCACCCGCTTTCCGGCATGGAAGGGCGCGGGATGCCCAATCCAGCTACTGATTCACCCAGTCTTTGGCCAATCTGCATGAAACCTTTGGCGGCGCTTCATGCGTTCCTTGCAGACCGATTCTACCCTGCTTTTCAACCCCGGATTACCGGGCTGATCCTGGATTCCGGGGCAACGGCAAATCTACTACGGAGAATTTCAGATGAAACAGGCAAACCACCTCTATCTCGTCTCTGCCATCCTTGCATGCGCCCTGACCGCGCCGACCGACGCGGCCTGGGGAAAGACCCTGCGGGTTGACTGCGACGGTCCCGGGTCCTCCCAGGCCGCGATCCAGTTCGGCGCCGCTTTCACACTCAGACGGGCGCTCGAAGTGGCCTTGCCCGGGGACCTCATCGAAGTCAGCGGCACCTGCCGCGAGCCCGTCACGATCACCAGCGGCCCGCTGACGATCGACGGCGACGGCAGCGCGGTGATCGATGGCGCCTCGATGCCGTCCGCGAATCCGGAGTTCAACGGCCTGGTCACCATCGACGGCGCGAGCGGCGTGGTCCTGCGCGGGCTGACCGTTCGCAACAGCCCCGGCGAGGGCATCCTGGCCGTCAATGGCGCCTCGCTGGTACTCGAGGACTCGATCGTCGAAGCCAATTTGACGGGCATGCGGCTGTGGGGCTCGAGCGCCGAGCTGGCGGACAGTCAGGTCAGCGACAATGTGTTCGGGCTGGAGGCCTACACCCAGTCCAGCCTGGTGTTTCGGGGCCTGGTCGACGTGTCGGCGAATTCCGGTGAACGCGCCGGCCTGTTTCTGACCGGAAACAGCGTTGCGGAAATCCGCGGCGGACACTTGCGCGCCAACGGCAACGTGGGGGTGGGCGTCGTCATCGCCGGCCATTCCACCCTGCAGATCCTGGGACAGTTGCAGGCCGGTCAGGGCAGCCGGCTGACCGCCAGCGGCAATCTCAGCCCGGGAATCTCGATCGCCGACGGCTCGCTGTTCGTACCGGGCCTGGGCGCGCCGCCCGGCGGGATCGTGATTACCGCTTCCGGCAATGCCGGGCCGGGCATCGCGTTGTTGTTCGAAGGCCGCATCTCGAGCCCGTTCGGCGCCGCCCGCTTCGTGCTCGAAAACAACCCCGTGGGCCTGCTCGCCTCGCAGGGCGCCAGCGTCGGCATTACCGGCGGACTCCAGGCCAGCAACAACTTCGCGGCCGGTGTCATTGCCGACAAGGCCACCGGACTGAACCTGGTTTCGATTCCGCCCAATCCGGCTGCCATCGAGTTCAACGGCACCGACGTGATTCTCGGATTCGGCACCCGCTCGAGCATCCAGAACGTGACCGTGGGCAGCATCGTGTGCGATCCGACCGTGCTCAGCCGCGGCACGGTGGTGTGTCCGTAAGTCAAGCCGCTACCCGGAGACCCGGTCCGCCGGGCCTCCGGGCAGCCCATCAGGAAACGTCCATCATGAACGCGTCAATACCAGCCCTGGCCCTTCTTTTACCGTTGTTTGCGCTTTGCGCAGGTGCCGCCGAATCGCCCGTAGACCGGCCGCTCGCCCTGACCCACGCCACCCTGATCGACCCGGCGCGCGGCGCAATCGATCGCGACATGACGGTGGTGGTTGAAGGTGAACGCATTACGGCGGTGTTTCGCACCGGAACGTTGGAATTGCCTTCCGGCGCGACCGTTCATGACCTGGCGGGTCAATACGTCGTTCCCGGCCTGATCGACTCGCACACGCACCTGTTCCCGCTGTTTTTGCGCGGGCGCGAGGTCATGTACGCGGAAATGGAACGCATGCTTTACGGCGGCGTGGTCGCGGTCCGGGACATGGCCGGCGACGCGCGGGTGATCGCCGAGGCGGTGCGCGCCGTCCGATCGGGCGAGCGCTCCGGTCCCGACATCCACTACTCGGTGGTGATGGGCGGGCCGCATTTTGCGGCCACCGACTTCCGCATGGCGCGCTCGGCCCTGGGCTACACGCCCGGCACAGCCGCCTGGTCCCAATCCGTGACCGCGGATACCGACCCGGTCTTGGCCGTCGCCCGGGCCGCCGGCACCCACGCCAGCGCGCTCAAGCTGTACGCGGAAATGGACCCGGAGTTGATTGCCGCGCTCGCCGCCGAAGCCCACCGCCAAGGCCTGAAGGTCTGGGCCCACGCCACCGTGTATCCGGCCCGCCCGATCGAGGTGGTCAAGGCCGGGGTGGATGTCATTTCCCATGCCTGCGGACTGGCCTGGCAGAGCGCCAGGCTGGATCCGGCCGCGTTTCGGCAGATCAGCATCCACAACCGCCCGCGTTTCGATCCGGACCGGGTCGATCCGCAAAGCCCGGAAATGACCGCCATGTTCGCCGAGATGGTCCGCCGCGGAACGATTTTTGACGCCACCCTCTCGAACCACGGCCGGCCGGGCGACGATGAATACGGCTGCACGCCCGAACTGGTCGTCGCGTTGACCAGGGCGGCCCACCGCGCCGGTGTGCCGATCGCCGCCGGCACCGATTACGGTGCCCCGGATGACGACCCCTACCCGGCCCTGCACCTGGAAATCGAGTACCTGGTTGACATGGAGGTGCTTACGCCGGCCGAGGCGCTGCTGGCCGCCACTTACAACGGAGCCCGTGCGCTGGGCCTGGAGGCCGACTATGGATCCATCGAGCCCGGCAAGCTGGCCAGCTTCGTGGTCCTGGATGCCAATCCGCTGGAAGACATCCGCGGACTCCGGCGCACAATCGTGGTCGCACAGCGCGGCCGACTGTATCGGCGCGCCGATTACGAGGATCTACGGCGCGTTGTGGCATCCGCAAAGACGCCGCTGGACCCGGAAGAACGGGCCACGATTGAACTGGCCATTCGAGAAGCCATCGGCGCCGAACAACGGGCTTTCGAAACCGGCGGTTGCCCTGCCGCGTTGGAGTTTTTCGCTGACTGGCAGCCGCTGTTCGTGGTCAACGGCAGAACCCTGCCGGGCAAGGCGGCCCTGCGAGCCTTGTGTGAGCGCCTGCCGATGGACCGCGGCGGGCCCGGCCGCAAGCTGCAGCACCACACCGTTCACGTGCTCTCACCACGGGCCGGGTACTCGGTCACCCACTACACCACCGGCGCCTCGCCGGATACCGATGATGCCGGCGCCGCGCAGGTCGTTTCCAAGGTTTGGGTCAAGACCGGGCCGTCGTGGCAGATCGTGCATTTCCACGAATCCGTGGCTTCGCCGTGAGCAGAAACTGCCGGACATCCATAGAATGAATGAAGAAATCCGGGGCAGATCACATGAACGACTTGTTCTGATGGAACGTGCTCAGGCAAGCTCCCAAGGATTCATCTGCACGGGGCTGATTATGCCGGTTGCCGCGAATTACGCGATAGTGTGGGTGTCCGGTATCTGACCATCGACCTGGACATCGTTCGATGCCATCGTTCGAGGCCCCCTTTTTCACCGGCGGGCCGCTTCACAGTCGCGCCCGCTGCCGCTCTGCTTCGCTCCGGATCTTCGCTACAAGTCCGGCATATTCCGGATCGGCGCGCAGCGCCTCCAGCTCCGGGCGAAACGCAAGAAACCGCCAGCCCGACGGAACGCCGGATTCGGCGGCCTCGCGCAGCACCGCCAGGGCGCGGTCGGTTTCTCCCAGCACGGTGTGGCAGACGATCGGGTCCAGGTGCCGGCGGCGGGCATAATCCGGCCCGGTCCGGATCCGATCGAGGACCCACCTGGCCACGGCGCGGCCGCGATCGGTGTCTCCGGATTGGATCAAAGCAAAAGCGTAGGGGCAGTAAAGCGCCCGTTGGAGTCCGTCCAGCGACAGCGCTTCGAGATCGCCGGCCAGGCGCGGTTCGGCGGCCTCGATTACGTCCATGGCCCGCGCATGGGCCCCCTCCCGCAGGTGCAGCACCGTGGCCGCGTGGGCGGCGCGCAGGGGCCGCGCCTCAGCGAGGGCCGGAAGCTGGTTCCACAGGCGGGCCACGGTTTCGTCACTGGGTGGGGAGGATTCACTGTGGAGCAAAAACTCCATTCCCAGCCCGACCTCGGTCAGATCGGGCACCGACCAGGCTCTCTCGAGTGCGGCTTCGGCCGCCGCGTCCAGTTCCAGGTCCAGCAGCGCCTCGATCAGGCCCACGTGGGGCAGCGGCAAGGAGGGATTCATCTCCAGGGCGCGCCGGAAGTGTCCGATCGCGCCGGCCTGGTCGCCCCGCCCGGCCAGAACCTCACCCAGGATGACGTGGGCCGGTGGAAAATCCGGGTGCTGCTCCAGGATCATTCGCAATTCGGCTTCGGCCTCTTCCAGCCGGCCGGACCGGAATACGGTAAAGGCGCCGTGGGTGCGATGAACCGGAGAAAGCGGATCCAGGCGGCCGGCCCGCTGCCACATCTCCATCTGCTCGGCGACCCGTTCCTGCTCCATCAACAGCCAGCCGTAACCGAGGTAGGCCGCGGCCAGGTTGGGGTTCAGGGCGATGGCCTGCCGGTAGCTCGCCTCGGCGGCATCGAAG
>JBLRWT010000153.1:0-5673 GCA_047921095.1 Wenzhouxiangella sp.
GAACTGGCCAAGGACTGGCGCACGGATCGTTTGCTGCGGCGCCTTGAAGCGCTGCTGGCAGTTGCCAATACGGAGGCATCATTGATCATTTCCGGCAATGGCGATGTGATCGAGCCGGAAGAAGGCCTGATCGCGATCGGGTCGGGCGGCCCTTTTGCCCAGTCCGCGGCCCGTGCTCTACTCCGCCATACCGAACTCGATGCCGAAAGTATTTGCCGCGAGGCCCTGACCATCGCCGGTGAGATCTGCATCTACACCAACCATAATTTCACTGTTGAAAAACTGGAAACGAATTGATGTCCCAGATGACCCCCCGCGAGATTGTCCAGGAGCTTGATCGTCACATCATTGGTCAGTCGGCTGCCAAGCGCGCCGTGGCCATCGCGCTGAGAAACCGCTGGCGCCGGATGCAGGTGGACGAGAAGCTCCAGCCTGAAATCACGCCGAAGAATATACTCATGATTGGCCCGACCGGGGTCGGCAAGACCGAAATCGCAAGACGCCTGGCCGCCCTGGCCAAGGCGCCGTTCGTCAAGGTCGAAGCGACCAAGTTCACCGAAGTCGGGTACGTCGGCAAGGATGTCGAATCGATTGTTCGCGACCTGGTCGAAACCGCGGTCAAGATTGCCCGCGAAGAGGCGATGGCCAAAGTACGTTCACGGGCCGAGGATGCCGCCGTCGAGCGCGTCGTCGACATCATGCTGCCCCGCCGTGAGACATCCGGCTTTGCCAATGCGCCAAGTGAGGGTCCGACCGAAACCCAGAAAGAAACCCGGCGCAAGATTTTCAACAAGCTGGTCGCCGGCGACTTCAATGACCGAGAGATCGAGATTGATGTGTCGATGAACGTCGGGGTAGAGATCATGGCCCCGCCCGGCATGGAAGAGATGACCAATCAGTTGCAGCAGATGTTCTCGAACATGTCCGGCGGCAAGAAGCAGACCCGCAAGATGAAGGTCAAGGACGCCATCCCCGTACTCATTGAAGAGGAGGCAGCGCGCCTGATCAATGATGAAGAGGTCAAGCAGACCGCGCTGAAAATGGCCGAGCAGAACGGTATCGTCTTTATCGACGAGATCGACAAGGTGGCACGGCGATCCGATTCAAGCACGTCGGGCGAAGTTTCGCGCGAAGGCGTCCAGCGCGACCTCCTGCCGCTGGTTGAAGGTTGTACCGTCAATACCCGCTACGGCCCGATCAATACCGACCATGTGCTGTTTATCGCCTCCGGCGCGTTTCATGTTTCCCGACCCTCGGACCTGGTGCCGGAACTGCAGGGCCGACTTCCGATCCGGGTTGAATTGCGGGCGCTGTCGGTTGACGATTTCAAGCGCATTCTGACCGAGCCGGACGCGGCGCTGACCGAGCAGTACCGTGCCCTGCTGGCAACCGAAGGAGTCGAGTTGGAATTCGGTGACGACGCGATCAACCGATTGGCTGAAATCGCGTTTTCAGTCAACGAATCGACCGAGAACATCGGTGCCCGGCGATTGCACACGGTTCTCGAACGATTGCTGGAGGAAATCTCCTATACAGCCCCCGATCGGTCCGGCGAGAAATTGCTGATTGACGGGGCTTACGTCGACAAACACCTCAAGGACCTTGCAGGAAACGAAGACCTGAGCCGTTATATTCTGTGATGGGCACGAATAAACAAGGCGCAGCCTGCTAAACTTCCGCCACATCTGGCAGTCAGAGTTCGGGAATCCGGCAGAATCAATAAAATGACCGATAGTTCAAACAACAGTCCGGCAATCAAGCTGCACAAAGTCAATGTGACACTTGGTGGGCGGGTCATTCTGGAGGACTTCAGCCTCGACATCCCGGGCGGCAAGGTCACCGCCGTCATGGGTCCCAGCGGCGCCGGCAAGACCACGGTCATGCGGCTGATTACCGGTCAGCTCAAACCCGACAAGGGTGAAGTGTGGATCGACGATATTCGGGTCGACCAACTCAAAAGCCGCGAACTGAACCGGGTGCGGCGCCAGATCGGGGTCCTGTTGCAAAACGGCGCCCTGTTTACCGATCTGACCTGTTTCGACAACGTCGCCTTGCCCTTGCGTGAGCATACCGACCTGCCCGAAACGCTGATTCGCCGCCTGGTTCTGCTCAAGCTGCAGACCGTTGGCCTGCGCGGGGCGGCGGACATGTATCCGCGTGAGCTTTCCGGCGGCATGAACCGACGCATCGCCACGGCACGCGCCATGGCGATGGACCCATCCATCATGCTCTACGACGAGCCCTTCGCCGGACTCGACCCGATTTCCCTGGGTGTTTCATTGCGCCTGATCCGCGATATCAACCATACGCTTCACACCACCAGTGTGGTGATCACCCACGACGTTGACCAGGTGGCCAAGCTGGCTGACTTCTGCTGCATCATCTCTGACCGTCGGGTAGTTGCTACTGGCCACCCCGATGAGCTCGGCAACAGCAGCCACGAGCTGGTTCAGCAGTTCCTGCAGGGCACCCCGGATGGGCCCGTCCCATTTCATTACCCGGCACCAGAGCTGGCAGAAGACCTGCTCGAATCGGAACATTCACGATGAATCAGCACGCGGATCAAGGCTCACGTTTCCTGGCTCCTGTGCGCGATCTCGGCCGCGCCGGAGTCTTTTTGTTCACGGCCATCACCCATATGCGCCTGACCCGGCTGCAACTGGCCGAAACCCTGCGCCAGGTTTATTTTGCCGGCGCCCGTTCACTGGTCATCATTGTCACCGGCGGATTCTTTGTCGGCCTGGTCCTGAGCCTGCAGACCTACGATACATTGACCCGCTTCGGCGCCGGCGATGCGGTCAGCACCGTACTGGCGCTGTCGCTGTTTCGCGAACTCGGACCGGTGCTGACCACGCTACTGTTCGCCGGCCGCGCGGGCACCTCGATCACCGCGGAAATCGGCCTGATGCGCGCTACCGAGCAGCTCGATGCCCTGGACCTGATGGCGATCGACCCGATGGAGCGCATTGTCCAGCCGCGATTCATCGCCTGCCTGATCGCCGTTCCGGCACTGGTGCTGATCTTCAATATCACCGCCATCGCCGGCGGCCTGGTGTTTGCCGTATTCATGATGGGCAGCGATCCCATTCTGTTCTGGGGCAACATGCAGTCGACAGTCGAGCTGTGGCGCGACTTCGGCCACGGCATGGTCAAGGCCTGCGCCTTTGGTTTCCTGGCCGCCTGGCTGGCGGTCTATTTTGGCTGGACGGCACGACCGACCAGCGAAGGCGTTGCCCTGGCTACGACCCAGACCGTCATTGCCACCTCCATTTCAGTGCTGATCCTGGACTTTGTCCTGTCGGCATTCATGCTTTGAGCAGGAATCATCGACCATGAAATCATCACATCAGATTGAATTTACCGCCGGCCTGTTCCTGCTGGTCGCCATTGCCGCGCTGATCTTTCTGGCCGTTCAGGCCACGGATCGCGGGGTGGTGAGCGGCGGCAGCTACCAGGTCACGGCTTATTTCAGCAATATCGGCGGGCTCAAGCCCCGCGCCCGGGTCAGCATGGGCGGGGTCACCGTCGGCCTGGTTGAATCGATTTCACTGGATCCGGATACATTCGAGGCCCGGGTTGTCATGAGTATTTCAGAGCGCTTCGACGATCTGCCGGAAGATACTTCAGCATCCATTCTTACCGCCGGCATTCTGGGAGACCAGTTCGTGGGTCTGGAGCCGGGCGGATCACCCGAGCCGTTGCGCGAAGGGGATCGCATCCTGCTGACCAACTCGGCGATGCAACTCGAGCAGTTGATCAGTCGTTACATGTTCAACACTGAAGGAGAAGATTGATATGACCCGTTGGATGATTGCTCTTTTTCTGAGTCTTGCCCTTGTCGTACCGGTGCTCGGTGCCGACGAAGACAACCCGGTTGAGCTGATTCGCGAGACCACCGGAGAACTGTTCCGGTTGGTCGAGGCCAATCGCGAAGCCTACGAACGCAATCCGGACCTGTTGCGGGACAAGCTGATTGAAATCCTGGAGCCACGCAGCGACATGCTGCACTCGGCCCGGCTGGTACTGGGGCGGCATGGTCGCCAGCTCGACCGTGAGCAGATCGAGAATTTTGCCGACGTCCTGTCCAATCTGCTGATGCGTCGCTACGCCACCGGCCTGCTGGAATTTCGCAGCCGGGAGCAGGTCGAGGTGCTGCCGCTGGCCGGCGACAACACCGAACGCATGACGCGCGTACGCACCCGCATCCGCCTCGATTCCGGCCAGCGCGCGCCGGTTGATTACGTGCTGCGCAAACGCGATGGCGAATGGCTGGTGTTCGATGTCATCATCGAAGGCATCTCCTATGTCTCTACCCTGCGCAACCAGATTGGCGAGGAAATTCGTCGCGATGGTTTTGATGGCATGATGCGGCGACTGCAGGCCGGCGAACTCGAAGTTGAACTCGACAACGCAAGTGGTAGCTGAGGCCATGCGGGCGCTCTCCGGCAAGCTGACGATGCAGGAAGTCCCGGCCGTTTATCAAAAAAGCCTGGCGGATCGAAAAGCCGGTCCATTGCCGGATCAGGTTGATCTGGCAGGACTGGAGCGCACCGATTCCAGCGCCCTGGCCTTACTACTGGAATGGCAGTCATGGGCCCGGGCCCAGGGCCAGCAGATCGAATTCGCCAATCCGCCGGAGAGCTTGCAAATCCTGGCAGGCTTGAGCCAGACAGGCGATCTGCTCGGCTGGACTTCCGGCGAAGAACAACAACAAGCAAAAGAAAACACCAAGTGATGAAAAGAATCCTGCTTGTCTTCCTGATTGCGGCGATCACCGGATGCGCCACCACCGCTGCACCGCCGGAAGACCGCCACCCTGACGACCCCTGGGAACCCTTCAACCGCACAATGCATTCTTTCAACATGGCCGCCGACCGGGCCGTGTTGCGCCCGGTGGCGCGCGGCTACGACAAGGTCACGCCGGAGCCGGTTCAAGGCGGCGTTCGAAATTTTTTCCGCAACCTGCGCTCCCCGGTGATCATGATGAACCTGTTGCTCCAGGGTCGGGGCAGCGAGCTGGAAGATGAATTCCAGCGCTTCATCATCAACACCGTCTACGGCATCGGCGGCGTCTTTGATGTTGCCTCGGCCGGCGGCATGGAGAAGCACCACGGCGACTTTGGCCAGACCCTGGCAACCTGGGGCTGGGAAGACAGTCGATTCGTCATGCTGCCGCTGCTGGGTCCATCAACCGTTCGCGATACGGTCGGGCGTGGCGTCGATATCGTTCCGAACGTGGCCTGGCGGCTGGCCCTGCAGGAAGGGACGTTTGGCCTGGTCATCCTGGACGTGGTCCAGATGCGCGCCGACATGCTGCCCCTGGACGCCGAACTGGAGGCCGCTTTCGATGATTACATCCTGATGCGCGACGGCTGGTCACAGCGCCGCCAGTTTATGATTTTCGGCGAGGAGGCCGGCGCCCCCGACTACGATGCCTGGCTCGATGATGACGAATGGGAAAATGACGATTGGTGAGCCACGCGGAGCGTGGTGGGAAAAGGGAAAAAGGAAAAGGGGAGTAGGTCGGGGTTGCATCCCCGACGGTCATAGGGTGGGGTTTCCGGAATGCCTCAGGCTGGTGATAAACCCAACAGCAACACCAACCAGTTCTTCGTGCAGCGCAAGTTCCGGGTCCATGTAGACGGATAGTTGCTGTTCGATCGGGCCCTCGGC
>JBLRWT010000154.1:0-5649 GCA_047921095.1 Wenzhouxiangella sp.
TCTCCCCTCTCCCCTCTCCCCGTCTTCCCGTTAAACTACCCCCATGAATATCTACGGCATCAAAACCTGCGATACCTGCCGCAAGGCGCGGAAATGGCTGGATGGGCACGGGGTTGGCTATCAGTGGCACGATCTGCGCGAAGATGGGCTCGATGGGGCGATGGTGCGGCGTTGGCTGGCTTCTGTTGGTCCCGAGGCGTTGGTCAATCGCCGGTCGACGACCTGGCGCGCACTCGATGAGCGTCAACGGGTGGCGGCGATGGGGGAGGATGGGGCGGTCGAGCTTCTGCTTGGGTATCCGACTTTGATCAAGCGGCCCTTGATTGAACAGGGCGAGCGTATTCTGCTGGGTTTTGATGCCAAGGTCATGGAAGCGCTGTAAACTGGGCGGATGGATGAAGTCGCCTGCGAAACCACGCGCCTGACGCCGGTCACTCGTGACCAGCGGGAAGTTCGCGAGCAGCAGCTGTCCAGCCTGGCGTGCCGGTCGACCGACACGCGCGGGCGCGTCCGGCCTGAAGCGCCGGATCCGTATCGCACCGAATTCGAGCGCGATCGCGACCGCGTCCTGCATTCGAAGGCTTTTCGCCGTCTCAAGCACAAGACCCAGGTCTTCATCAATCCGGAAGGTGATCACTTCGTCACTCGCATGAGTCATACCCTGCAGGTGACCCAGGTTGGCCGTGCCCTGGCGGTGGCCCTGGGCCTGAACGAGGTGTTGACCGAAGCGATCTGCCTGGCCCATGACTGTGGCCACACCCCGTTTGGCCACACCGGCGAAGCGGCGCTATCGGAATATGTCGACGGCGGTGAATGGCTGCATTCGGAGCAGGGCGTGCGCATCTTTGAAATTCTGGAGCCGTGCAACCTGACCTGGGAGGTGCTGGACGGCATCCGCGCCCACACCTGGCGGGTCAAGCCGCCGCCGAGTACGGCCGAAGGCTGGGTTTGCCGGTTTGCCGATCGTATCGCCTATCTCAATCATGACCTGCACGATGCGCTGCGCGCTGGCGTCATCACGGCGGCCGAGGTGCCACGGGAAATCGTCGACAGCCTTGGGCCGATCAATGGACGGAGCTGGATCAATGTCATGGTCGAGGCGGTGATCAGCGAGTCGTGCAAGCGCGGCCGGGTCAGCATGGACAGTGAAGTGATGCTGGCGATGAAGCGCTTCCGCGAGTTCATGTTTGAAACCGTTTACCAGCGGCCCGAGGCAGAGGCGCAAGCGCGGCGGGCGCGGGCCGTTATTCACCAGATTGTCGAGCATCTGCTGGCCCATCCAGAGATCATTCCAGACAGTTACCGTATCCAGGACGCCGAGCCCTTGACCCAGGTACTGGATTACGTCGCCGGCATGACTGACCGATATGCCCTGAACCTGCACGACCAATTGTTCCGACCCCGCGGGCTGGTGTGACCGACGACGTTTTTCATTACCTGGCCTATGGTTCCAATCTCCACCCGGCACGCCTGGAGCAGCGGGTCGGGCCGGTCCAGTGCCTGGGCAGGGTCTGCCTGCCCGGCTGGCAGCTGTGCTTCGACAAGCGCGGATCCGACGGTTCGGCCAAGGCGAACCTGCGCGCCGCGCCCGGCAGCGACACCGAAGCCTGGGGCGCGGTCTTTCGGCTGGATCGGAGCCAGTACGGCACACTGGATCGATTTGAAGGGTGCGGACGTGGCTATGAGTCGTTCTGGCTGGACCTGATCGTCGATAACAAACCGGTTTCGGCCCTGACCTATCTGACACCCTCCCATTGGCGCCTGACCCATGGTGAGGTCTACGACTGGTATCGCGACCTGGTGATTCTTGGTGCCCGGTACCAGGCCTTTCCGGATCAGGCCATCGAGGCCATTGCCGCGGTTCCAGTCGTGGTGGATCCGAACCCGGACAGAGCCGCACGGAGCAAGCGCCTGGTGCAGGTTCTTGCCGATACATCCTTTTGCTGAAATATGGATCAATTCCAATATCCAAGCGCCAAGCGGTTACTCTGGTTCGCTGAGCCGACCAGGAGGAAGGAATGACGGCCCCAGCCGATAGCGCGAGAACAAGACGCAGGAACCAGATCGAGCAGCTTCAGGGCGTCTACGAAACCGACCACACGCTGGGCCAGGACAACATCCGCTGGCTGGGGCTGGATTTTCACAACCCGGTCTTTGTCGTCAGCGCCGGGCTGATCCTGGTATTTGTCGTGCTGTCGCTGTTGATTCCAGAGACTGCCAATCAGGCGCTCAATGCCACCCGGGCGTGGATCGGGGTGCACTTCGACTGGCTGTTCCTGAGCGCTGGCAATGTGTTCGTGATCTTCTGCCTGCTCTTGATCGTGCTGCCGGTGGGAAAGATCCGCATCGGCGGTGAAGAGGCGGTGCCGGACTTTTCCCGTCTGTCGTGGCTTTCCATGCTGTTCGCTGCCGGGATGGGGATCGGCCTGATGTTCTGGAGTGTGGCCGAGCCGGTCGGTTATTTCACCGACTGGTTCGGCACCCCGCTGGGCGTGGGTGGTGGCGATGCCCGATCGGCAATGGGAGCGACCATGTACCACTGGGGCCTGCATCCATGGGCCATTTACGGCGTGGTCGCGCTGGCCCTGGCTTTTTTCAGCTATAACAAAGGGTTGCCGCTCACGGTTCGTTCCACGTTCTACCCCTTGCTGGGTGAGCGCGTCTGGGGTCCGATCGGCCATGTGATTGATGTGCTGGCGGTGCTGGCGACGATGTTTGGCCTGGCGACCTCGCTGGGGCTGGGCGCACGCCAGGCGGCCGGGGGCATGGCGTTCCTGTTTGGCGTTTCGCCCGGTCTGCTGACCCAGATCATCATCATCGCCGGAGTGACCTCGCTGGCGCTGGTATCGGTATTGCGCGGCATCCATGGTGGCGTCCGGGTGCTGAGCAATCTCAACATGGTGCTGGCGCTGGTATTGCTGCTGTTCGTTATTCTGGCCGGCGGGCTGATGACCTTCTTCGCCAATTTCGCCACCACGGTCACCGGTTATGCGCAACACATCCTGCCACTGAGCAACCCGATCGGTCGGGATGACGATGTTTTCTATCACAACTGGACCATCTTCTTCTGGGCCTGGTGGATCTCGTGGTCGCCGTTTGTCGGTATGTTCATCGCCCGGGTCTCCAGGGGCCGCACAGTGCGTGAGTTTCTCACCGCGGTGTTGCTGGTGCCGGTCGTGGTGACTGTGGTCTGGATGAGCGCCTTCGGTGGCAGCGGGCTCGAGCAGGTCAAGGCTGGTGTCGGCCAACTGGCAGGGGGCATCGGCGATTCCTCCCTGGCGCTGTTCCAGATGCTGCAGAACCTGCCGTTTGCAGGGATCACTTCGCTGCTGGCCATCATGCTGGTACTGCTGTTTTTTATCACGTCATCGGATTCCGGATCGCTGGTCATCGACAGCATCACCTCCGGCGGCAAGACGACGGCGCCGACCGCTCAGCGTGTGTTCTGGGTCCTCGTCGAAGGCCTGGTTGCCGCAGTCCTGCTCGGCATCGGCGGCGCCGCGGCGCTCGAAGCCCTGCAGGCTGGCGCGGTCAGCACCGGCTTGCCCTTCGTCATCGTTCTGCTGCTGATGTGCATCAGCCTCTGGAAAGGGCTGTTTCACGAACAGAAACTGTTGAAGCTGCAAAGAAATTCCCTTGCTGCACCAGCGGCTGGGGGATAGGATAACGCTCAGTGCGGGCGTCGTATAATGGTTATTACCCGAGCTTCCCAAGCTCGTGTTGACGGTTCGATTCCGTTCGCCCGCTCCAGCATCGTCCGTCGGCCATGCAAGGCCGACCTACGCCAATAGCGCACGGTGATCAAGGCTGAAGCATCGTTTCAACCGAAGGCCGGAAGACAGGTAGGTCGGGGTTGCATCCCCGACGGCCAAAAGCTTGGCCCATGGAAAGCCAAGCTACAGGTCGGTGGTTGGAAGACGGAAGCGGGTCTTGTCAGGCTATTCCCTCGGAGAACGCCAGCACGCTGTCTTCCAGTGCCTTCAGATCGTAGCCGCCCTCCAGCGAGGCGACCAGGCGGCCTTCGGCGTGTTTGTCGGCAAGGCTCGCCAGTTGTTCTCCAATCCAGTGATAGTCGTCGTCCTTGAGCTGGAGCTGGGCCAGCGGGTCGCGCCAGTGGGCGTCGAAGCCGGCCGAAACCAGGATCAGTTGCGGCTTGAAGGCATCGACGCGCGGCAGCAGGTGTTCAAGCCAGAGTTCGCGGAATTCGTTGCTGCCGGACTGCGGGGGCAGGGCGGCATTGATGACATTGTGCGGGTGGGGACCATTCGGGTCGCCGGTTCCCGGGTACAGTGGCGATTGGTGACTGGATAAAAACAGGGTGCGGTCTTCTCCGGCCAGAATGGCTTCGGTGCCATTGCCGTGATGAACATCGAAATCGCAAACGGCAACGCGTTTGAGCCCGTGGTGCTCGATGGCGTGCAAGGCTGCGACCGCCACTGTACTGTAGAAGCAGAAACCCATGGCCCTGGCCGGCTCGGCATGATGGCCCGGTGGGCGAACGACGGCAAAGGCCGCTCCACCCGTTTTCATGGCCGTATCGACTCCCTGGCAGGCAGCGCCAGCGGCCAGCGCGGCCGCTTCCAGGCTACCCGGACCCAGGTGGGTATCAGGGTCAAGGGCGACACGTTGGCCGCTGCGGGCGACTTGTTCAAGATGATCCAGGTAGTGGGGGCCGTGGGCACGCAACAACTGCTCGCGCGTCACTGGAATCGCTTGTTCGGTCTGGCGGTTTTCGAGCTGTTCGATGCCGCGCAGCGCGGCTTCGAGTCGTTCTGGCCGTTCTGGATGGCCCTGGGGTGGATGATGATCCAGGCAGGCGTTGTGGGTGATAACCGTCAGGCTCATCGATCGCGCTCGTGATCCCAAAGAACTTCACCGGCCCCGGAAGCGCGGGCCACGGTTCGCGCGATCACAAACAGCAGATCCGACAGCCGATTCAAATAGCGAATCACCGGTTCGTTGACCGGCTCGTGACGCGCCAGTGAGATCACCCGACGTTCGGCCCGCCGGCAGATGGTGCGGGCCAGGTGCGCCTCGGCCGCGGCGACACTGCCACCGGGCAGGATGAAGTCCTTCAACGGCGGCAGGCTGGCATTGAGTCGATCCAGTTCCTGCTCGAGACGGGTGGTGTGCTGGTCCTTGATCAGCTCCATGTTGGGCACGCACAACTCACCACCAAGATCGAACAGGTCATGCTGGATATCGAGCAGCACACTGGAAAGATCCGGGCTATCCAGATGAGCGATCAGCAGGCCGATGGCGCTGTTGAGTTCATCGACGGTGCCATAGGCTTCTACCCGCAGACTGTCTTTCTGCGTACGCGAACCATCGCCAAGCCCGGTCGTGCCGTCATCACCGGTGCGGGTGTAGATTTTCGAGAGTCGATTGCCCATCGGACTACGGAGTGGAAGGCCAATTGCCATTATCGCAGATGTGCCGGGGATGCGAAAATCTTGACTAACCGCGAAGACGCAAAGAGCGCGAAGGGAAAGCAGATCAAAATCAAAAGCTTAAAGTCAAAAGCGTTTTAACGCGAAGACGCAAAGACGCAAAGACGCTAAGAAAGAAAAAGATCAAAGTCAAAGCGTTTTGGCGCAAAGACAAGCCCTTCACGCACTGCGACCGCGCTTCTTGCGCTGAGGCGCAAAC
>JBLRWT010000155.1:0-5581 GCA_047921095.1 Wenzhouxiangella sp.
CTGGTGCTGATGCTCGGCAGCCAGAACTTGTTATTGGCGCGGGCGCTCCTGAAAGTCGGGTCCGGGGCGAATTCGAAGGCAAATTCGTTGCCTCCGATCCAGACAATCGCTGTCGCCGGTACTTCCTGGCCCGAAGATTTCAGGTCGGTATCCTCATAACGGAGCCCGAAGACCGCCGTGAAGGGCCTGCCATTGATCTCGTCCTCGACCACGGCCTGGGTGTAGAACGCGTCAATCGTTTCGTCGACCAGCGCATCACCTACGTTGCCAAGTGGCCCCGACCAGAACCGCCCCCGTGTGCCGGAGGGATCCTGGAAATCCGGGCCCCACCCCGGCCAAAACACCTCCTCGATGGGATCCCCGACGCCGATGGTCTCAAACTGGTTCACCGCAGCATCGAAACCGACGGTGAAAAACTGGTCCAGCGAGAAATTGCCCCCGTTCGAGAAATTGTTCAAAAGTCCGCCCAAATTGCCCGACTGCCAGCCATCGTCGGGCCAGTACTGCGCTGAGGTGAGCCAGAAGCCCGCGGGCAGTTGGCCCGAAAAGGCGTTCCGGTTCCTGAACGTTTGCTCGGTGCGCGAGTAGCCGAAGTCCACCCGGCTGATCGCGCCCGCGGACAAGTTGGTCCAGCTGCCTTTCAGCTGCAGCTGGTCGATGTCGTTCTCGAGCTTCGTATTAAATGCCTGACCGAACAGCGAGCCGAGATCGCTCGGCAGCAGGAAGTCCTGGGGGCTGCCGTCCGGGGCCAGGAACGACACGTCGAACAACGGTATGCCGCTGCCTGGGAAAAACGCTGTCTTTTGCCCGATGCTGGCCGTTGCGGGCCCGAATTCCGGTCCAGCGTCCGCGCACCACGGACAGCCGGTATTGCCGATGATCAGGTTTGCGGAGCTCCCTGGCTCCCCAGCGATGTTGCCGCCTCGCAGCTCAGACGAAGAAGTGTGTGCATCCAGTGAAAGCTTCAGGCTGTCGGTGGCCTGCCACGCCAGGTTCAGGCCAAGCGAATCGTTTTCCTTGATCGTATGGCTTCGGGAGATATTGGTTGCATAGTCGGCAGGGGCGGCCGAGACGAGGTCGACCACGGTGCCGCGCTCGTTGATCGTCACGGCGGTCGTGCCGCTGTCCTCGAACCAGACACCGACGCTGTTCGCGTCGCTTTCGGTCTCGAGTTCGGAATAGGTGTAGTCGAGTGTGGCGGTGAACCGCTCCGTCGGCGCGAATTGCAACACTGCCTGGGCGTTGATGCGGTCGCGCGAAACTTCATTCCAGCCATAGCCGATGTTCTGCGGGTGCCAGAAGGTTCCATCCGCTCGCTGGTTATTGCTGACGACGGTAGCGCCATCGCGGAGCGGAGTATTCGGCCGCCAGTTATCGACTACGGCGAACTCTTCGCGATTATCACGGGCCTGGAACGATGCGTTAATCAGCACGCCAAACTTATCGTCAGCGAAGGTCTGGCTGTAGAAGCCGGCGATCTCCGGCGTAACCTCGTCCAGGTCCCTGATCTGGGCGTCCGATGACGAAGTCTCGTGGACGCCCTTTGCGCTGATTACGCCGATGAAGCCGGGCCTGTCCAGCGGGCGGGGGGTGGAGATGTTCACCGTGGCGCCGATACCGCCCGTCGGCAAGCTCGCTTCCGAGGTCTTGTAGACCTCGACGGACTTGATGCCCTCGGTTGCAAGATCATTGAAATCAAATGAACGGCTACCGGCGGTCGGCATCGATCGTCCATTGAGCGTCACCAGGTTGAATTCGGGCCCGAAGCCGCGAACCGTGATCTGGGAGCCTTCGTTGTTCACCCGGTTGATCGAAACGCCGGGTATGCGCTGCAGCGCCTCGGCCAGGTTCTGATCGGGGAATTTGCCAATCTCGAGGGCCGTGATGGCGTCAACGATGCCCATGGACTCTCGCCTGACATCCATTGAATCCACCAGGCTCCGGCGGAATCCGACTACGACGATCTCGTCGATCAAGGACGCAGCTTCAGTCTGCTCGCTTGCAGTGGCTCCGGTGTCCTCGGCCGCCTGCGCAAACGCAGGCGGAACCATGGATACGCCCAGAGCAAGCGCAATCCCCTGCGCCAGTGCGGTCTTCCGGAAAATAGGCTTGTCCATGCGATCTCCCCATGCAATGGTTTTTAGTGACAGCGGTGTCATCCCCGCGGCGACGAATAATGCATAATGACAGCGATGTCAACGGCTGAGCGCCGCTGGTATGGGACACTGCAAACGGCAGGCGATAGAAAGTTGGACAAATCACATGCGCGGCGTCCCCTGAATTCGCCGCATCCGCCCCGACAGCACGATGAAACAAGGGGCTCGTTGGAGAGCTGATCAACGTTGCTGGCATGGGCCATGCAATTGCTGCGTCGCAACCTACAAGGATGCGCGGTCGCTACGTATCGAGAGCGAGGCTGCGCCGGACTGTAGATTCAGTGGCCCGGCACGGACAGGAAGGGCAGGTTCGCGTGCGCGGCATTCCCTTGCCCGTCGATGACGTAGACAAACAGGCGATACGCACCCGGGGGAGGCGCCGTGATCTCGACTTTCGCGTCGGTATCCCCGGAGATGAATCCTTCGATGTTTTGGATCTGGGGCTCGAAGTCGCCGCCGGACTGCGTCGCCGTGCTTTCCGGCTTCAGTTCCCATCTATAGGCCAGCGGGTCGCCATCTGGATCGACAGCATCAACCTGCGCGAAATAACGGCCGCCGGACTCGATGCGCACGTTATCCAGTGCGACCTTGCCATTGAGCCGGAGATCCAGGAGTTGAGGGGAACGGTCGGCAGGCCATCGGCCGCTCCACATATAATGGAGAACATCGATGCTCTCAGTTTGTTCGCCACGGTCCGTCAGCAGGCCGAACCATGTCGGCGTGCGTTCCTGTTTCTGGCCCCAATAAAACGCATAGGATCCGATGAGCTGGCCTTCCAGCGGTTCGAGTATCTCGGTGTAGCCGCGCTTGTAGACGCCAGCTTTCTGGGTGCTCGTCAACTCGATGGGCGCGCCCCAGTCGGTCTGCTCGATCTCCCAGTAGCCCAGGGTGCCCCATTCGGTAACCATGAACGGGTCCTCGAAGCCTAGCGCCTTGATCCGCTCCGGTAGCCCGAACAAGGAGCCGTAGAGCTGGAAACTGATGAAGTCCAGGGCGGGCGCGCGGTTCCGTATTTCGGCGATCACGTCGTCCCTGAATCCGGAGATCGCTGTGGTTTTGGGGTGGTCGGGATCCAGTTCGTTGATCATCCGCGCTACGTCATTGACTGCATCGTAGACGCGGGGATTGCTGTACCCGTGGTTGAGTTCGTTTCCGATGATCCAGAACAACAGGGCAGGGTGATCGCGATACTTGAGGACCTCGACGCGCATAGCTTCGAGCTGGCCGGCGACGGCCTCCGCATCGTCATAGTCAAAGCCATGTCGCTCGGAGCCCATCGGCAGGCAGAGGGCGACCGTCACGCCGTTCGCGTGCGCTTCGTCCAGCAATGCGCCAGTTGCGACGTCCAGATCGTCAGTGGTCCAGTTGCGGATGGAGTTGCCGCCATGCGCGGCAAAAGCGGCGAGATCCCCTGACGTCATGCCGACGCCGCGGATCCGGTAGGGTGCGCCCCCGCGTAGCAGTTCATACCTGCCTTCACTTCTGACGATTTCGACTTTCACTGGCCCCTCGGCCTGGACGGCTGATTGAGCGCAGGCAGTGGTGGCCGGTGTGCTCGCTCCCATGAGCAACCATGCGACCACGACGGCTGTGCTGGTCCATTCAGTGGGCATGCATCCGCCACGAGCAGGATTTGCAGAACAATTGGCAACTTCTAGTCGCGGGTGACAACGCTGTCAATCGTGGAAAATACGGGTTGGCGCGGCGACATATTCGCGCCGTTCGGCGCCTACAATGAACTGCCCGAACAGCCGGAAATCACCGTGATGCGGCATCGGCTCGCGCTGCAATGAGAGCACAGGCAGGGTGGTTCGCATGCCGATGGATCCGGCACAGCTTGCAATTGACATTTACGAGGCGGTCCGCGACTTCCTGGAGTTGGGGGGGCCGGTCCTGGTAGTCATTGGCTGGACGGTCTTTCTCATGTGGGCGCTAATCCTGGAGCGGACCTGGTTCTTGCGTGCCCGCCTGGGGAAGCTCGCGAGCGAATCCCTGGCCGTTTGGCAAGCACGACCTGAGCACCAGTCCTGGCATGCCCTCCGCATCCGGGAGCTGCTGATCTCGAATATCAAGATGGCAGCAAACGCCAGGCTGCCGATGATCACGACGCTCGTTGCGCTATGCCCGCTGCTCGGCTTGCTCGGGACGGTTACAGGGATGATCCAGGTTTTCGATGCCATGGCATTTTCGGGCACTGGCGATGCGAGGGCGATGGCGTCCGGAGTGTCCATGGCGACCGTGCCGACGATGGCCGGCATGGTAGGGGCGCTTTCCGGAGTCTTGTTTGTGTCGATCCTGAATGGCTGGGCCAGACGGCAGGTCAACCGGTTCCATGACCAGATGTTCACGGACCAGGCGTTCACGGGCTCGGGAGACGGGCCTTGAACGCGCGCTCCGTGCGGGCGATCGGCGCAAGGTGGGCGGTATTCGCCCGCGTATCGTGCTTCGCCACCGGCGCCGCAATGATCACGGTGGGGCTGCTATGGGCGATGCAGTATCTGATTGCCACCGGTGTAGAGGCCGTCACGGAGGAGCGCGCGTTCCGTTTCGTGGACTTCATTCGCCTCCAGCGTGATGAACGCGTGCAGACCCGGGAAGAGCGAGTGGAGCGAGTTCCGGATGCCCATGCGCCCCCGCCGTTGCAGCCCCGGCACGAGCTCAGTGACGTCGATACTGCAGGCATCGGCGTGATCGGCGTCCCCGCGCCGCGCCTTTCTCACGAGGTCGCGCTCGGTCGAGAGGCGTTTTTCAGCGATGGGGACTATATGCCCATCGTCCAGGTGGCGCCGCAGTATCCGTACCGTGCCGCAAACCTGGGCCTGGAGGGCTTCGTGCTCCTGGAGTTCACAGTGACCGGCACGGGCATGGTGCGTGACCCCCGGGTCATCGAGTCGTCAAATGCGATATTCGATCAAGCAGCCCTCGACGCCGTGCTGCGGTTTCGCTATCGCCCCCGCATCATCGACGGTGAGCCCGTGGTGGTCCCCGGAGTCAGGTTTCGCATTACGTTTGAACTCTGGGATGGCTGAAACCATGGCGGCCGGGACGGAAGATGGGGGCCTCGTGGGCCTGGCGGGTTACCTTTCCGGCAAAACAGGTTAAGTTATTGCGCCATCGCACATCGCGCTATCCCGTCGCGCCTTCAAGGACTCCGCCAGGCCATGAACACCGCACATCGCAAGAAGCTCCCCGGCACGAAGCTCGATTTCTTTGACGCCCGCGCAGCCGTCGAGGCGATCCGCCCTGGCAGCTACGACCGGCTGCCCTACACCTCTAAGGTGCTGGCCGAGCAGCTGCTGCGCCGCTGCGAGCCGAAGGCCGTGACCGAGTCACTACGCCAACTGGTCGAGCGGCGGCGCGACCTGGACTTCCCATGGTACCCGGCCCGCGTGGTGTGCCATGACATCCTCGGCCAGACCGCGCTG
>JBLRWT010000156.1:0-5564 GCA_047921095.1 Wenzhouxiangella sp.
ACGCCCTGATCCGCTCCAAACAGCACCCGTAAGCCGCCTCGTTTCCCTTTCCCTTTTCCCTTTTCCCTTTTCCCTTTTCCTGTTTTCCAACGAAAAACACCGGGGAAGCCCCGGTGTTTTCAACATTCACTAGCGGAGATTGATGCCACCCCTACTTGATCTTCGCTTCCTTATACGCCACATGCTTGCGCACGACTGGGTCGTATTTCTTGAACTCCAGCTTGTGCGGGGTGGTTTTCTTGTTTTTGTTTGTGGTGTAGTAATGACCGGTGCCGGCGGTGGATACCAGCTTGATCTTGTCTCTTGCGCTACCTGCCATGATGACTCTCCTTAGACTTTTTCGCCGCGGGCACGCAGGTCGGACAGGACCTTGTCGATGCCGTTCTTGTCGATGATGCGCAGGCCCTTGGCGGAGACGCGCAGCTTGACCCAGCGGTTTTCGCCTTCAACCCAGAAGCGGTGGCTGTGCAGATTCGGCAGCGAGCGCTTCTTGGTACGGTTGTTGGCGTGGGATACGTTGTTGCCGACCAGCGGACGCTTGCCGGTCACCTGACACACTCGGGACATGACTAAATTCCTGGAAACTCGAAAACTAGCCCGCCTTTATACGCCAGATTCTAACTTGAATCAAGTATTAGTTCGAAATGAGATGCTATGGTATCGTCATCGTCGACAGCGGGACATCATCCGCTGGCCTTTTTCCAAACTGAGGAGAAGTCCATGATTGCAAAACCGTATTCAGGCATTTTGCTCTCCATGCTGCTGGGCCTTCTGGCCGTGCCGCTGGCAACGTTCGATGCGCAGGCCGAGTTCATCTCCACCCAGGAGGCGCTGGCAATCGAAAAGGCGGATGCCTATGCCCGCATCGATGCCTGGCTGATGCGCGAAGATGTCGCGGCGGAGATGGCAGAAAGGGGTGTCGACCCGGCAATGGCGCGTCAGCGTGCAGCCGCGCTCAGCCCCCAGGAATTGACTGACCTGGCCGACCGGCTCGATGAATTGCCGGCCGGGGCGGGTGTTCTGGAAGTCCTGGGCATAGTGCTGGTTGTGCTCATCGTACTGGAGCTTGTCGGCGTAACGAATATTTTCCGCCGACGCTGATCCGACCATCCGCGAACCGGGCGCCGTGCGTCTCGCGCTGCTGGCGGGGCTGATTGTATCGCTGACGGCCTGCGCCACCTGGCGCGGGCCGGGACCGGCCGAAGTGCTGGCCGATCTGCCCGAGGCCGTCACCCTGCTGGATGTGCCGTTCTATCCCCAGACCGAGTTTGACTGCGGGCCGGCGGCGCTCGCCACGGTGCTGGCCTACAGCGGCATCAGCGTGGATTACCAGGCGCTGGTTGATCGTGTCTATTTACCTGCCCGGCGGGGTAGCTTACAGGCCGAAATGCTGGCAGCAGCCCGTTCGCAGGGCCGAATCGCTTACCGCCTGCCGGCAAGTTCGGCGGCGGTTTTTACCGAACTGGCGTACGGACGACCGGTGCTGGTTCTGGAGAATCTGGGCCTGAACATCTACCCGGTCTGGCACTATGCCGTGGTGACCGGCTTTGAGGCTGGCAGCAACACGCTGATCCAGCATTCTGGTCAGCACGAGACCTTTCAGCAGCCGATCCGGCGTTGGCAACGCAGTTGGCGCCGGGCAGGCCGCTGGGCCGTGGTCCTTTTCGAGCCTGGCGAGCTGCCGGCGACCGATGACCCCGACGGCTGGGTTCGGGCGGTCGCGGATTTCGAGGCAGGCACTTCGCCGCAGGCAGCGCGCCAAGCCTGGTCGGTCACCACGGAACGTTGGCCAGACCAGGCGATGGCCTGGCTGGGACTGGGTAATGCAGAGGCGGCAATGGAAAACTACGCTGCCTCGGAACAGGCTTTTCGGCAGGTATTGATGCTTGAACCCGAGTACGTGACGGCAAGGTTCAACCTGGCCCTGCTGGCGCTCCGCGATCAGCGGCCCTGCGAGGCGGCCACCCGACTTGCTTCACTGCTCAACGATGACCGGATCGGTGATCGCGCTGCCGAGCAACTGGAACAGGCCCGCAGCAATTGTGAAGGCCTGGGGAGACTATAGAGCCTAGCGCCGACCAAGGCGCAGTTCGAGTTGGTCCAGCAATCCTTCCATCAGCAGCGCGGCCCGCCGTCGCTTGCCATCCAGTGCGCGGCGCATCCACACCGGAAAGACAATAGCGGCAACAATGGCGGCCAGCACTGTAAGCCACCAGCTCAAGACCCCGGTCACCGTCAATACCACCAGCACGATCGGCGTGGCGATGCCCCAGCCATGCAGCAGTTCGCGCCGCTCCTCGCCAAGGTCGGCGGTGAGCGTGACAAGCGTTTCCTGCTCGGACGCTGGCGCGGTGACGATGTTGACCGACTTCAACTGCGCCAGTTCATAGCCACGACCTTCGAGGTCGAGCGCGCGGGTCAGCTTGCTGGCCCAGCTGCCATCCGGCTCCCAGACTGATTCGTTGCCGCGCAGGCGGACCGGCCGCATCCGTTCATCCCGTCGCAAGTGGTGCTCGAATTCGGCGTGCACGGCCGGCGCGTCGCCGCGTACCACGCGGCGTACGCGGGCATGCCCGTGCCCCAGCAGCCGGGTCAGGAGCGGATGCTCTTCCGGCGGAGGCGGCATCAGCGCATCGGCCCGATACTCGGACAAGGCTCGCCGGACATGCTCAGGCGCCAGCCCGACTTCCTGGCCGATGCCGATGATTTCCTGCTCGCTCAACTGACGCTGCTCGCTGTCCCCGGCCGCATGCTGCAGCACACTGGCGCGTGCAATGATGCGCTCGAGTTGCTCGGCGGGTACGTCAAAGGCGTCCGTCCCCGGCCGCTGACCCTGTGGCGGCAAGTGGTGAACCCGTTCATCGTTGTTTCCTTGCATGATCCTGGCTCCTGAGCCGAAGTATCTACGCTATGACTAGCAAGTTCCGCGCCAGATTGACTGGAACCGCGTATCTTGCTGATTTTTCAGCTGATCTACAGACCGTCAGCCTCAGCTTGACATCCGGCTTGAGAAATACCACCGTGTAACTGGTATTTTTCACCAGCTTCGCTCCAGACACTCATTTCCGTTCGCTTTCGGTTTCGCCTCTTTCCTCCTTCTTCTTGCGGTTGGCATGAGTGAAGCGTCGAATTCCGAACAGCAGGAGCAATCCGAAGAGCCCGAGCACGATTGGACCCAGCCAGGCGGTCCAGGTGGCCTCTTCCGGGTCGAATTCATCAAGCGGGGACTCGTCTGCCCGTCTGGCACCTTCGACGTCTTCGGCCTGATCCTGCTGCGCAAGCGCTGCGCCGGTCGGCGTCTGCGCCTGCAGACCTGTCCCTTCGAATGACCAGCCGGCCAATGCGGCGGCGAGAACCACGATCATCAAGAACTGCAGTTTCATTGTGTTTGTCTCCGTTGGTGTCGCGTTATCACTTTGCAACGAAACCTTTGGTATTCGTTGCACGGCATTTGCGCGCATGTGCGCAGATGCCCTCGCTCATGGACCCGCCGGCTCGGTCGGGCGTTAACCCGGCAGCCTTCGGGTGCCGGTTCAATAACCATAACCTGTAGGCCGTGGCCACCGGGTTAAAGAGGCGGCGAGCCATCAGGCGGCTGGCGCGCCAAGGTACGGCGCCCTTCCCGCGCTCGGTGACGGCGCCGATGCCAGACCACGGAGACACCGAGCGCCATCAAATAACCGATGATTGCTACGGGTACAGCCAGGGTCAGACTGCCGAGCGCCACCGCCATGATATCCACCAGCGCTTCGTCCAGCCAGCCGGTTCCTCTCACGATGGTCCTGAGCCAGGGGTCGAACAGACGTTCACCGATTTCGTGAAACAGCCAGTAAAGTGGCGGCCAGGTGAGCGGATTGCTGATCCAGGAAATGGCAAATGCTGCGGGGAAATTGCCGCGAATCAGCAAACAACTAACCAATAACAGAACGGTTTGAAAGCCCGCCGTCGGCGTCAGCCCCACCAGCAGACCCAATGCGATCCCCCGCGCGACAGGTTCACGCTGGAAACGAAAGCAGCCGGATTGATTCAGCCAGATGCGCAGCCTTGGGCTGATGCGGCCTGAGCCATCCGCGGCTCTCGCTGAATGACGGGTCCGCATCAGAAAACGCTTGATCAACCTGGCTATCCGGGCGCCAGCAGGCGCCATCAATGATCCAACCTGATGGTAACACTGCGATCAGGCGCTGCCCCATCCCTGCTGATTGCGTTGGAATTTTTCCCAGACCCCATCTTCACCATCCCAGCGACCGCGGGTTGCCCCCTTGGTGTATTCGGTTGCACGCTGCTCGAAGAAGTTGGCGAATTCGACGCCATTGAGGATTTCGACCAGCCACGGCAGGGGATGCTCCAGCAGAGGTCGGTAGTTGCCATCCTGATGCTCGAAGCAACCAAACACGGTCGGCAGTTTGAGCTGGGTCAGACGCCAGTCGGCGATATAGCGGACATAGGCCTTGATGTCGCCCGGCCCCATGCCATCGATATCGCCCAGCTCGAAGGCGAGGTCGACAAAGTTTTCTTCCAGCCGAACCATGGTTTTTGCCACATCGATGATGTCATCGCGAACCGCCGGCGTCATGGCGCCGGTTTCCCGGTTCCATTCATGAAACAGCCGGATCACGCCTTCGCAATGCAGGGACTCGTCGCGTACCGACCAGCTGACGATCTGACCCATGCCTTTCATCTTGTTGAAGCGCGGGAAATTGAGCAGCATGGCGAAACTGGCGAACAGGCTCATCCCCTCGGTAAAGGCGCCGAACATGGCCAACGTCCGCGAGACATCGGCGACCGTTTCGACGCCGAAGGTCTGCATGTAATCAGCCTTCGCCTTCATCTGTGAATAGTCGCGAAATGCCTCGAACTCGGACTTGGGCATGCCCAAGGTCTTGAGCAACAGCGCGTAGGCATCGATATGGACCGTTTCCATGTTGGTGAATGCGGCCATCATCATCTGGATTTCCAGCGGCTGGAAAATCGGGATATAGCGTTTCAGGTAGTTGTCGCTCACCTCCACGTCCGACTGGGTGAAGAAGCGAAAGATCTGGGTCAGCAAGGACCGTTCCGCTTCGGTCAGGCGATTGCTACCCCAGTCCTTGATGTCGTCGCCCAGCGGCACTTCCTCGCCCATCCAGTGGGTCTGCTGCTGGCGCTTCCAGAACTCGTATGCCCAGCCATAGCGCTCAACGTCATAGGTGCCTGAAGAAGTCAGCAAGCCAACCTGGCCGGTACCGATCAGGTCGCGCGGGTTGGTGGCCAGGTCGATCACTGACATGCCAGGCACTCTTCGTAATCGGTGGGGTTCGCCGTTGCGGTTGCTGCGGAAACGGTACTGAGCTGGCCGGCAAAACCAGCGCGCTGAATGGCTTTCGAGCGGCAGTAGTACAGGCTTTTGATGCCGCGCTTCCACGCCGACCAGTGCAGCATGTGCAAATCCCACTTGTCGATGTCGGCCGGCAGGAACAGGTTGAGCGACTGGCTCTGGCAGATCAGCGGCGCGCGGTCGGCCGCCAGCTCGATCACCCAGCGCTGATCGATTTCGAAAGCAGTCCGGAACGTGGCCTTCTCAC
>JBLRWT010000157.1:0-5550 GCA_047921095.1 Wenzhouxiangella sp.
CGCGCTTTTCCACCTGCCGAGAAGATGGCCTTCAGACTCGGTGCAGCCTGTCTGGCAGAGGGTCTTGTTGTCCGGGCCTTGCCCGGTGACACCGTTGCAATCTGTCCGCCATTGATCATCAATGAAGCGCAGATCGACGAGCTGGTAGAAAAACTCGGCCGTGGCCTTGATCGTGCCTGATGCCAGGTTCGACGCCCAGAACATCCATCAACGAGGAATACGGCAACGAAGGAACTGCGCACCAGCAACAGTCGCTATTTCGCCGAGCTGGACGAGCGTGAGCGGATAGTTGGTGGCAGGTTTCAGTAGGTTCGTGTGATGCTCAAGCCAGCAGGTCGCGATATTCCTGGTGGACCTTGATCCACTTGGAGACATAGGGACAGAGGGGCAGCACGGTCAGTTTTTCCGCGCGCGCCCAATCGAGGGCGAAGCGGGTCAGTTCACCGGCAATGCCCCGCCCACCAACAGGCTCCGGCACCCGAACGCTGTTCATGCTGACCACGTCTTCTTCACGCACAAACTCCAGTACACAGGTGTGACCATCGACGACCAGGGAAAACCGGCCGGCGTCTTCATCAAGCTGAATCTCACTCATTCCATCTCATCCTTGTGTCAACGCGTCATCCAAATTACCGCGTCATGAGTCAATACAAAAAACGAGTCCGTATTGTAGCCGGCACCTTGTCCAGTTCGGCGACCAGTGCCGGTGTATCCGGCGCTTCGACGTCCATGACCACGTAACCGACATCGGGGAAGGTTTGCAGGTACTGCGCGGCAATATTGATGCCGGCACTGGAGAACAGGGTGTTGAGCGCCTGCAATACCCCCGGTTCATTACGGTGAATGTGCATGATGCGCCGGGTGCCGACGTGGTCGGGCAGGGTGACTTCGGGGAAATTGACCGCCCCCATGGTCGAGCCGTTGTCTGAATAGCGCACCAGCTTGGCCGCCACGTCCAGGGCGATGTTTTCCTGGGCTTCGTGAGTGCTGCCCCCGATATGCGGTGTCAGCAAGACGTTGTCCATGCCGCGCAGCTCGCTGATGAATTCTTCGTCGGCGCTTCCTGGTTCCGATGGAAAGACGTCAATCGCCGCGCCGGCCAACCGTCCCTCGCTCAAAGCTTTGGCCAGCGCCGATATCTCGACGACATTGCCGCGCGATGCATTGACCAGGTGAGTGCCCGGTCGCATCGCTGACAGTTCCGCAGCGCCAATCATGCCGCGGGTCAGCGAGGTATCGGGCACATGCATGCTCAGGACATCGGCCCTGTCCAGCAACTCATCCAGGCTCGCGGTCGGTTCCGCGTTGCCCAGCGGCAGTTTGTCGACGATATCGTGATAGATCACCTTCATGCCCAGGCCTTCGGCCAGGATGCCGAGTTGGGTACCGATGTGGCCATAACCGACGATGCCAAGCACCTTGCCCCGAACCTCGTGAGAGCCGCGCGCCGTCTTCTGCCACTGCCCACGGTGACAGGCGGCATTCTTGGCGGGTATTCCCCTCATCAGCATAATGATTTCGGCAATCACCAGTTCGGCAACTGAACGTGTATTGGAAAATGGCGCGTTGAATACCGGAATGCCGCGACGGCGCGCTTCGGTCAGATCGACCTGATCGGTACCAATGCAGAAACAGCCGATCGCCGTCAGTTTGCCGGCCTGATCAAGGATGTCGGTGGTAATCTGGCTGCGCGATCGAATGCCGAGGAAGTGCGCTTCGCCAATCGCTTCCTGCAACTCATCAGGCGAGAGCGCGCTGGATTCGGACGCTATGCTGGAATACCCAGCCTTGCGGATGTACTCTTCCGCACGTTCATGGATGCCTTCCAGAAGCAAGAAATTGATTTTCGTCTTGGCCAGTGAGTAGTTCTTGGCTGTCATTTTTGAGAGAAAACTCCCTGCGAGAATTTATATTTGCATTATGTCAGGATCAGAAGGAGCGGATACCACGCATGACCCAATTGCCCGATATTGAACGACTGACAGACAGCTCGGCCCTGGCGCACTATGGCCGCGACTGGACCCGATTCTGGGAGCCGGCACCGGAAGCCGTGCTGTTTCCCCATTCAACCGCGGAGGTGGCCGAGCTGGTCCGCTGGGCCAGGGAAAACCGCAAGGCCCTGGTGCCAAGTGGCGGCCGTACCGGACTGTCGGGAGGTGCTGTTGCAAGCAATGGCGAGCTGGTCGTGTCACTGGAGAAAATGCGCGCCTCACTCGAGTACGATTCCAGCGAGCCCAGCATGACGGTCGAGGCGGGCATGACAGTCGGTGAGCTGCAGCGCCGCGCCGTCGACGAGGGCTTGTTCTATCCGGTTGACTGGGCCGCCGCAGCATCCAGCCAGGTGGGCGGAAGCATCGCGACCAACGCTGGCGGCATCCGCGTGCTTCGTTACGGCATGACCCGGGAGTGGGTTCGCGGGCTGACCGTGGTCACCGGAACCGGCAAGATACTCCAGTTGAATCGGGGCCTGCTCAAGAACAATGCCGGGCTCGACCTGCGTCAACTGATGATCGGCAGCGAAGGCACGCTCGGTATCATCACCGAGGCGACCATGGGCCTGGCACGGCCGCCGGCCGAGCAGTCAGTCCTTCTGCTGGGCTTCACCGGCCTGGAGGCCATCATGCCGGCCTTTGCAGCCTTGCGGCGGCAGCTCGTTCTCTCGGCCTTCGAGTTTTTCGACGACAAGTCGCTGCGGCATGTTTCCGCAACAGGCAAGCAGGTCTTTCCGATTGCCGGAGACTGCCCCTTCTACGCCATCGTCGAGTTCGACGATCCCGGCCAGTCCTGTCAGGAAAAGGCACTTGAAGTATTTGAACAACTGGCGGAAGAGGGCCTGGTCAGCGATGGCACCCTGAGTCAGTCGGGCGCGCAGGCCGACGAACTCTGGCACTGGCGCGAGGCGATCAGCGAGTCGATCGCAGCGCGTACACCCTACAAGAACGATCTATCGGTGCGCATTGGTCGCGTTCCCGATTTTCTGCGTGAGCTGGATGACCTGGTCCGCGCTCAGTATCCGGATTTCGAGGTGGTCTGGTTCGGTCATATCGGCGACGGAAACCTGCACATGAATGTCCTCAAGCCCGATAGCTGGTCGGTACCAGACTTTCACCGGGCTGCCGCTGGTCTGAGTCCAAAGGTGTTCGCACTGGTTCAGCGCTACGAGGGCAGCGTCTCGGCCGAGCATGGTGTCGGCCTGCTCAAGCGCGAGGATCTGCATTTTTCGCGCAGCCCGGCCGAAATCGAGTTCATGCGCCGGATCAAGCGCTCATTCGATCCGGACAACGTCCTGAACCCCGGAAAGATGCTTCCTCCCCAGTAACGGACATCTGTTAATCTCGTCGCGTTTCAAGCGCTTTTTCCGACCACTGTACAAACCTGGAAACTACTATGACTTTCAAGCATAAACTATTGATATTGCTGTTTATTGCTTCTCTGCCGATGCTGGTTCATGCCGACGGACTGCGGCTGGAGCAGATCGCCGAATTGCGAACAGTCGGCGAAGTCGCCGTCAGTCCGGACGGTCGTCGGATCGCCTATACACGGATCGTGCCGCGTGACCTTTCGAGCGAGGATGACGGTGCTGCCTGGACTGAATTGCATGTCATCGGAACAACCGGCGTGAGCCGGCCGTTTGTCGCCGGGCAGGTCAATGTCGGCAACATCAGCTGGAAGGCCGACAGTAGCGAGATCACCTTTCTTGCCCGACGAGGCGATGACGCCCATCGCCAGCTTTACGCCATTCCCGTGACCGGCGGTGAAGCGAGGCGCCTGACCAACCTGGAAACCGGTGTTCTGTCTTACAGTCTCGATCCTGCCGGCAACCGGGTCGCACTGGTAGCGGTCGAGGGCGTAGAAAGTGAAACGCGTCGCCTGCGCGACCAGGGCTTCAATCAGATCATTTTCGAGGAAGACTGGCAACCTCGTCGTCTCTGGATTCAACCATTGCCAGATGATGCCGACGGTGAGATTGCCGAAGCACGGATGCTGGACATCGACGGTTCGGTTCAGATCGCACAGTGGTCACCCGCCGGTGACCGTCTTGCTATCACAGTGACACCGAGGCAGCTGGTCGACGACACCCTGATGTTCCAGCGCATTCGCCTGGTATCACCGGCGGGCGAGGAACTGGGCCGGATCGATAACCCGGGCAAGTTGGGCCGAATGGCCTGGAGCCCGAACGGCGCCCACCTTGCCTTTATCGCCACCGAAGACATCCACGATACGCGCGAGGGCCGACTGATGGTCGCCGGACGCAATGGCGGCGAGTGGAGAAACCTGCTGCCCAACCTGAAAGGCCATGTCTGGCACGTGGACTGGCGTGCGGCCGGCGAGATTGTATTCATCAGCTACGAAGGGGTCGAGTCGCGCGTCGGTCAGATCAGCGTCGACGGCAGCAGCCAGGTGACCCTGATTCAGGAAAAGGGCGTGATCTTCGAAGGTCTGACCGTCGCTGACGACGGGCGGCTGGTCTTTTCCGCCACCCAGCCTGAACATCCGCGGGAAGTCTATGCGCTGTCGAGGCGCAACCTGGAGTTGGTGCGACTGACCGATTCAAACCCGTGGCTGGTTGATGTGCGCATGGCCAGGCAGGAGGTGGTGACCTATCCGGCCGCTGATGGCCTGGAGATCCAGGGCATGCTGGTCTGGCCGCTTGATTACGAAGAAGGCCGACGTTACCCGTTGATCCTGGCCGTCCACGGCGGCCCGGAAGCCCACTATTCAAATGGCTGGTTGACCACTTACAACCTTCCGGCGCAGCATGCTGCCGCCGAAGGGTATTTCATGTTTTACCAGAACTACCGCGGCAGCACCGGTCGTGGCGTCGAGTTCGCGCTGACCTCACAGGGTCGCCCGGCGATGGAGGAGTTCAGTGACCTGGTTGACGGCGTCGACTACCTGGTCGAGCGCGGCCTGGTCGACAACGACCGGGTTGGCATCACCGGAGGATCCTACGGCGGCTACGCCTCGGCCTGGGGTGCAACCTATTACTCCGAGCGCTTTGCAGCGGCAGTCATGAATGTGGGCCTGTCGGACAAGATATCCATGCTCGGCACCTCCGACATTCCGCAAGAACTCTACCTCGTTCATTATCGAACCTGGCCGTGGGAAGACTGGGAACTCTATACCCAGGCCAGCCCGATCTTTTACGCTCACCGTGCCCGAACGCCGATTCTGATTCTGCACGGCGACGCCGATCCCCGGGTTGACCCAACCCAGTCCAAGATTCTGTACCGCTACCTGTCGCTGCAGGACAATCCGCCGCCACTCAGGCTGGTGCTCTATAGAGGCGAGGGGCACGGCAACCAGCGCGCTGCGACGCGGTGGGACTACAGTCTCCGGTTCATGCGCTGGATGGATCTTTATCTCAAGGGTGAAGGCGGCGATCCGCCACCCTACCGGATCGACTACCGGCTGGATGATGATGAGCCGGATGCCGGAAGCGGCAGTGAGGCAAGCCAGGAAGCCGGGGCCGGTCAATAATGGATCCGCAGCGTGCGGCACTGGTCCTTGACCGGCTCAACGATTCAAGCCGCGATACGCTGATGGCGC
>JBLRWT010000158.1:0-5545 GCA_047921095.1 Wenzhouxiangella sp.
GCCTGGTCAGCCTGCCGGTCAGTCTGTTTCCGGCCAATCGCAGCACCTCAGGCAGTCTGAAAATGGTGGATCGGGATGGCACGCCATTGAGCCGGCGCTATTTTTGCGAAAAAGAAGGCAAGGCGCTGACCAGTGACGAGATCGTGCGCGGTTACGAGATCGATCAGGACCGCTTCGTCGTCGTCAGCGACGACGAACTCGATGCGCTTGCCCCCGACAAGACCCGTGAGATCGACCTGCGCCGCTTCGTGCCTTTGGGTGACATCAACCCGGTGTTCTTCGACCGTGGCTACTTCCTGGCCCCTGACGCTGATGCCACCAAGGCCTATCGACTGCTGGCAAAGAGCATGGAGGATGAGCAACGGGCCGGCATCGCCACCTTCGTCATGCGCGGCAAGGAATACATCATCGCCATTCTGGCCGAGAAAGGCATCCTGCGTGCCGAGACCCTGCGCTTCCATGATGAGATCAGAAGCCCGCAGGACATCGGCTTGGGGCAAATGCCAAAACCCGACAGCAAGCTGGTCAGTGAATGGAAAAAAGCAATCAAGTCCAATGCGGCCCAGACCCTGGATCGATCGCTGCTCGTTGATCGGCAGACTCAACGCACGCTTGAGCTGGCAAGGAAGAAGCTCGAGGCTGGCAAAGATGTCGTCGATGTGCCGGAAGAAACGCGCCAGGCCGAAGAGGAGGAGAGCAACGTGATCGACCTGATGCAGGTGCTCAAGGAGCGACTGCAGGGCAAGGGCTCACCCGAATCAACCAGCAAAGGAAAGTCCGACGGCAAGAGCAAGCCCAATGGCAAGGGGAAAAAGAATGGCGAAAAACTGGACAAGCTCAGTCGCGATGAACTCTACCAACTCGCCACCGAAAAGGAGATTGCCGGAAGAAGCAAGATGAACAAGAAAGAACTGGTGTCGGCGTTAAGAGCCCCTGAATCGTAGGGCTCGCCGTAGATTGTTGTCGCAAAGATAAAAACCAAAACCTTTGAAACGCAAAGACGTTAAGCAAAAAAGATCCGAATTCTTTGCGTCTTAGCCCAGGCAACGGAGGACGGGCGATTTGCGCTCAAGCGCAAGAAGCGCGGCCGCAGTGCCGTGAAGGGCGTGTCTTCGCGTTTAAAGGTTTTGTTGCTTTTCCCGTCCTGAACCGTCAGGCTGCTGCGCGTTGGGCGTCGGCCGGGTCGGTTCCTGCCATCTGGCGCAGGACGTAGTGCAGGATGCCGCCGTGCTGGTAGTACTCGACTTCCTTCGGTGTATCCAGGCGGACCCGCGCCTTGAATTGCTTCTCGTTGCCGTCGGCATCGGTCGCGGTCACGTCGACCTGCTTGGCCGTGCCGTCGCCCAGGCCGGTGATGTCATAGGTTTCGGTACCGTCCAGGCCCAGGCTTTCAGGGGTTTCGCCGTCCATGAAGTTCAGCGGCAGCACACCCATGCCGACCAGGTTGGAGCGGTGGATGCGCTCGAAGCTTTCGGTGATGACGGCCTTGATGCCGAGCAGTCGGGTGCCCTTGGCGGCCCAGTCGCGAGATGAGCCCGAACCGTATTCCTTGCCGGCGATCACGATCAGCGGGGTCTCGTCCTGCTGGTACTTCATCGCCGCATCATAGATCGGCATGACCTCGTCGTCCGGGAAATAGGTGGTGAATCCACCCTCGGTGCCTGGTGCGATCTCGTTGCGGATGCGCACGTTGGCAAAGGTGCCGCGCATCATCACCTGGTGATTGCCGCGACGCGAGCCGTAGGAGTTGAAGTCAACCGGCTTGACGCCATTTTCCTGCAGGTAGTGACCGGCCGGCGAGTTTGGCTGAATCGAGCCGGCGGGCGAGATGTGGTCGGTGGTGACCGAGTCGGCCAGCTTGGCCAGCACCCGGGCGCCCTTGATGTCGCCGAGTTCGTCCAACTCCATGCTCATGCCTTCGAAGTAGGGCGGGTTCTGGACATAGGTGGAGTCATCCTTCCAGTCGAACATCTCGCCGGTCGGCGTGTCCATGCTCTTCCAGCGCTCATCGCCTTCGAACACGTTGCTGTAGGACTTCTGGAACATGGCTGAAGAGACGTTCTCAAGAATGAATTCCTGCAATTCCTTCGCATTTGGCCAGATGTCCTTCAGGTAAACCGGGTTGCCGTCGGGATCTTCGCCGAGCGGGTCGGCGACGATATCGGCATCCATGCGCCCGGCGATGGCGTAGGCGACAACCAAGGGCGGCGAGGCGAGGTAGTTGGCGCGGCAGTCGGGGCTGATGCGGCCTTCGAAGTTGCGATTGCCGGACAGCACCGAGCAGACGACCAGGTCGTGATCACTGATCGCCTTGTCGATCGCCTCGGGCAGTGGCCCGGAGTTGCCGATGCAGGTGGTGCAGCCGTAGCCCACGGTAAAGAAACCCAGCGCTTCGAGATCGTCAAGCAGGCCAGCCGACTGCAAGTAATCGGTCACCACTTTCGAGCCCGGTGCCAGAGAGGTTTTCACCCATGGCTTGACGGTCAGCCCGCGGGCGCGGGCATTGCGGGCCAGCAGCCCGGCGCCGAGCATGACGGCCGGGTTGGAGGTGTTGGTGCAGGAGGTGATCGCGGCGATGACCACGGCCCCATCGGTCAGGGTGAAGGTCTGGTCCTTGTAGGTCACTTCCGCAGCGCCGGGGGCTTCCACAGCGCCTACGGCGGTACTGCCACCTTCGCTCTTGAACCGGGAGATTTCGTCATCCTTGCCGGCATCGCGCTCGGCAGTCATCCTGGCGCATTCGGCCAGGAAGGCGTTCTTTGCATTGTCCAGACGAACCCGGTCCTGCGGTCTTTTGGGTCCGGCCAGGCTGGGAACGACGTCACCGAGGTCCAGCTCGATCACGTCACTGAACACCGGATCGGCATCACCGTCTTCACGCCACATGCCCTGGGCACGGGCGTAGGCCTCGACCAGCGCCAGGCGTTCTTCGGAGCGGCCCGAGAGTTCCAGGTAGCGAATGGTCTCGGCATCGATCGGGAAGATGGCGCAGGTCGAACCGAACTCCGGCGACATGTTGCCGATGGTGGCGCGGTCGGCCAGGGGCAGGTGGCTCAGGCCGTCGCCGTAAAATTCGACGAACTTGCTGACCACGCCCTTCTTGCGCAGCATCTCGGTGATGGTCAATACCAGGTCGGTCGCCGTGGTGCCTTCCGGCAACTTGCCGACCAGTTTGAAACCGATCACCTGCGGAACCAGCATGGAAATCGGCTGGCCCAGCATGGCCGCTTCGGCCTCGATGCCGCCCACGCCCCAACCCAGTATGCCCAGGCCATTGATCATGGTGGTATGCGAATCGGTGCCGACCACGGTATCGGGCCAGGCCATCAGCTCGCCATTGACCTCTTCGCCAAAGACGACGCGCGACAGGTGCTCCAGGTTGACCTGGTGGACGATGCCGGTGTTGGGCGGGACCACCTTGAAGTTGTCGAACGCCCCCTGGCCCCAGCGCAGGAAAGCATAGCGTTCCTTGTTGCGCTGGAATTCAATTTTGTTGTTCAGATCCAGCGCTTCGGCGCGGCCATAGTTGTCGACCTGGACCGAATGATCGATGACCAGTTCGGCCGGCGAGAGCGGATTGATGCGGTTCGCCTTGCCGCCCAACGCCTTCATGGCATCGCGCATGGCGGCCAGGTCGACGATGGCCGGAACCCCGGTAAAGTCCTGCAAGACAACCCGTGCCGGAGTGAACGCGATTTCCTGGTCCGGCTCACCTGCCGGATCCCAGTTGGCCAGAGACGCGATGTCCTTGTCGGTGATATTGGCCCCGTCTTCATGACGAAGCAGGTTTTCGAGGAGAATCTTGAGTGAAAAGGGCAGCCGGTCGACGCTGCTGTGCTTCTCGGCGAGTTTTTTCAGGCTGTAGAAGCCGAATGATTTGCCGTTGGCGGTTACGGTGTCACGGCAGCCGAGTTCATCACGCATGGTCGATACTCCAGTCATAATTGGTTGGCAGGGCAGCCGGATGCGGCCAACCCGGGGTCAGCCTCCTATTTTAGCATGTGATGGTGGGCACACTTGCGTCGACCAACTTCTATAAAGGGCAGGCTGCTTCAATTGCGCGCATGCTCTCATGCCAATCTGCGGCCGAGACCGTGATCACCAGCAGCCGTCCCTCCAGCGCATCCCAGCACGCGACATGGTCCGGTGCGCCTGGTTCGGCCGGAGCGAACAGACTGGCGAGAGCGTCATCATCGAGCGTGGCCGGAGGCAGTTGGGCCAGACGGGTCGCCAGGCCGGCCGCCAGTTGCTGCTGGCGGGCCTCGATTTCGTCGGGGAGCGTGGGCAACACCCGATGCAGCAGCGGCTGGTCTTGCAGGGGCGGCATGACGATGCCACCCTGGGCGTTGCGAAAGGCGACCACGAAGCCGACGGTATCGGGCACAAGGAGCAGGGTCAGGCCAGGATGTTCCTGTGCGTGTTGCGGCACGGCATCGACCAGATTGCGCACGCTGTCCTGAACGGCACGATAGAACTCGATCTGCTGGCTGGCCAGAATGCTGCCCAGGAGAACTGACACGGCCATGCAAGCTCTGACAATCGACCGTCGAGGACGTGTTGCCAGTCCGGCGCCGAGTCCAACGCCGAGTCCAACGATAATCCAGGCTGCCGGACCATAAGCCAGCCGACCGCCTTCGCCACTGGCTTCAAGGGTGCCGAGGCTGAGCAGCGTGGCCAGGGCCAGTCCGCCGCCGGCAGCAATCAGTCCCAGGCTCATTCTGAGTTGGGGGCCACGGCAAAATGCCGCGATCAGGGCAAACAACAGGACCAGGCTGATCAACCAGATGGCGGCCAGAAAAGCATGGCCGGCAAACAGGGATGTCCACCACGCCGACAGGGATGCCAGGGTCCCTGCGCCGTCTGCTCCCACCTCGATCGGGTTGCCGAGGATGACGGCGCGCAAGCCCATGAAGCCAATCGCAATCAGGCCGGCCAGCAGCAATGCGCCCAGTCTGTGGCGCCCGAGCGGCCCGTGCCAGACCAGGGCCAGACACAGAATCTGCAGCGGCAGGATAATGGCTGATTCCTTGAAGCCAAGTGCTGGCACAAGCAGCAGCGGCAGCATCCAGGCCGACCATTGTCGATCCGGACTCGAGGCTGGTCGGCCAGCCCAGAACCAGGCGCCGGCGAGGCTGAACAGGGTGACGGCCAGATCGGCCCGGGCCGAAAGCCAGGCCACGCCCTCCATGATTACCGGGTTCAGGCCGAACAGGATTGCGGCCAGCGCCGGAACCAGGATCGGCACCCGAACCTGGGCGCCCCTTTGGGCGGACCAGACCATCAAGCGGCGCACCAGGAGGACAACCAAGCAAACGTTGGCCAGGTGCATCACCAGGCTGGCGGCCGCCCAGCCGGGATACCAGTCGGAGAATGCCAGGAAAAGCAGGGCGATGCTGGTCATCATCGCCGGACGATAGAAGCTGCCGACCGCATCGACCGCCGGCCATTGTTCGCCGCTTGCCACTGCGCGCAGCGCCCGCGACTGCTCGATGCGTGCCATCGCGGCCATCACGTCGGGGCTGTCGGCCTCGGCCAACTCGATCAG
>JBLRWT010000159.1:0-5428 GCA_047921095.1 Wenzhouxiangella sp.
CATGAGAGACGCCACTATCGCCTTTGCCGGCATGCTGCAGGCCAGCGAACTGGTGCGCCAGATCGCAACGTCCGGCAACTGCAGCCAGCAGGCGGCCAGGGCCAGCCTGGACAGCGTTTTCAGCATGACGCCCGAAACAACAGAAGACGTTTACGGCGGCCTTGGCGGCGTCAAGCTGGGCCTGCGGGTGATGGTTGAGCTGTTCAGTGCAACCAGCAGCCCCGACAACCTGCAAAGCCTGAACTACGCTTTGGGCATGGCAAAGCTGGGCGTGAAGATCGAGAATGATGGCAGTCGTCAGGCCGAGCTGGGCCGTGAAATCGAGCTGATTGAGTCTGCCTGGCGCGACAGCGAGCAGACTCTGGATGAGGCCGTCCTGGCCCAGCTGGCCGATGCCTATCAGCGCCATATCTCCAACATGGATTTTCGCCTGTCCATCAACGGCAAGCCGGAATACCTGAAGCAACCCGAAAAAGTCGCCTTCATCCGCGCGCTGCTTCTGGCTGGTATCCGCTCGGCTTTTCTGTGGCGCCAGGTAGGTGGTCGCCAATGGCGCCTCGTGTTCCAACGCCGCAAGATGCTGCATCAGGCCGAACAACTGCTCACGGCCTGAACACCTCAATTTCAAGCCGACCTCGAGAGACCTGTGCTTGTTCGATGCACGCATCGCAGGCCGGGCTGATAGATGCTCCGCACGCTTTCGGGTAGCATACCGGGCGTGATCACACTGAATGACCTCAAACGCGAACTTGAACCCATCAGGCCGGAATTGAATGCGGCAGTGACCCGGGTTCTTGATTCGGGCTGGTTTGCGCTCGGTCGCGAAGTCGAGGCGTTCGAGCAGGAATTTTCGGAGTTCCTTGGCGGCGGTTTTCTGGCCGGCGTCGGCAATGGCACCGATGCCCTGGAGCTGGCCTTGCGGGCGCTGGAACTCGGGGCCGGTGATACCGTGATCACCGCGGCCAATGCCGGTGGCTACGCCACCACGGCCATTCTGGCCTGCGGGGCAAGTCCGGTCTATGCCGATGTCGATCCCGACGATGGCCTGCTGGATCCGGCACAGCTGTTAGCCCTGGCACGTCAAAGCGGCGCTCGTGCCCTGATCATCACCCATCTGTATGGCCGCATGGCCTCGATGCGGGCGTTGATGGAGCAAGCACGCCAGGCTGATTTGCTGGTCATCGAAGATTGCGCCCAGGCCCACGGCGCCAGCATGGACGGCAACCCGGCCGGTAGCTGGGGTGATGTGGGTTGCTTCAGTTTCTACCCGACCAAAAACCTGGGTGCATTGGGCGATGGCGGCGCGGTATATGCGCGAAATCGGGTCCTGGTCGAACGTATCCATGCCCTGCGTCAGTACGGGTGGACCGACAAGTACGCCAGCTCGATTCCAGGTGGGCGCAACAGCCGGCTGGATGAAATCCAGGCAGCGTGTCTGCGGGCACGGCTTCCCACCCTGGCAATGGCAAACCTGCGGCGGCGCGCGATCGGCCGACGCTACCTGGAACAAATCGACAACCAATGGATCACCCTGCCCCATCGGCCGGACAGCCCGGCCGATGTTTTCCACCTTTTCCCGATCACCTGCGTTGAACGCAATGCGCTGGCGGACCACCTTGCTGCCAGCGACATCCAGTCAGCCGTCCATTACCCTCGGCCGGATTACGCTCAGCCCGCCTGGCGTGGCCGGGTTCCCGAACGCAAGCTGCCGATAACCGACCGTCGGGCCGGGGAGATTCTCAGCCTTCCCTGTCATCCGGCCCTGAGCGAACAGGAAATTGACCATGTCATCGACACCTGCAACCGATTCCAGCCCTGATTCGGCACTCGACTGTTCCGTTCCGGATCGCGCTGTCCCGGATTGCACTGTCGTCGTACCGGTGTACCGTAACGCCGAACATATTCCGGCGCTGCTGGACCGTCTGAATCAGTTGCACCGCGATGTGCCTGGTGGCATCGAGGCGGTGCTGGTGGTCGACGGCAGCCCGGATGACTGCTTCCAGCAACTGACCTCGGGTTTGAAGGACGCTGCGTTTCCATCACAATTGCTGGCCCTGTCGAGAAACTTTGGCTCCTTCGCTGCAATCAGGGCTGGCCTGCAAGCAGCACGCGGGCGTTTTTTCGCTGTCATGGCCGCCGACCTGCAGGAGCCGGCCGACCTGGTGGTGGAAATGCTTCAAGTGCTGCAAGACGATGAGGCAGATGTCGTGATCGGCGCGCGGGCTTCGCGCCGTGATCCGCTGCTCTCACGCCTGGCTTCCGGGACCTTCTGGGGCTTGAGCCGACGACTTGTCGAACCCGGCATTCCGCGCGGCGGGGTCGATGTTTTCGGCTGCAATCGGGCCTTCCGCGAGCAACTGCTGCAACTGCACGAAACCCATAGTTCACTGATTGGTCAGTTGTTCTGGCTCGGTTTTCGCCGTCGGGAAATCGCCTACGACCGTGCCCCACGCCTGTCCGGCACCAGCGGCTGGTCATTCAAGGCCAAGCGCAAGTATTTTCTCGACAGCCTGTTCGCCTTTACCGATCTGCCGATTCGGGCCTTCATCCTGCTCGGCCTGCTGGGATTGATCGCCAGCGTGCTGCTGGGCATCGGGGTACTGGCCGCCCGTTTGAGCGGCATCATCGAAGTACCCGGCTATACTGCCACTGTAGTGACCATCGTTTTCTTTTCGGGCCTCAACCTGTTCGGGCTGGGCGTGATCGGCAGTTACGTCTGGCGGGTCTACGAGAATACCAAGCAACGCCCGCTGGCCGTGGTCATGCATCATCAGGAGTTCAAGGGAGCCTCATCATGATCCATCCCCAGGCGCTGTGTGAGAGCGATCAGGTCGGTGAAGGCACCCGCATCTGGGCCTTTGTCCACATCCTGCCCGGCGCCCGCATCGGGCGTGACTGCAACCTGTGTGATTCGGTCTTTGTCGAAAACCAGGTGGTCATTGGTGACCGCGTCACGATCAAGAGCGGCGTCCAGTTGTGGGATGGCATCGTACTCGAGGATGATGTCTTTGTCGGCCCCAACGCCACCTTCTGCAACGACCCATTCCCACGCAGCGGCCAGCATCTGACGTCCTACCCGGAAACCCGGGTGCAACGGGGTGCCTCTATCGGGGCCAATGCCACCATCCTGTCCGGCCTGACCATCGGCACCGGGGCCATGATCGGTGCCGGCGCCGTGGTCACCCGGTCGGTTCCGGCGCACGCCGTGGTACGCGGCAATCCGGCCCGGATTACCGGCTACGTGGATTCAAACCGCAGTCAGAAAACTGCCGAAAGCCCGTCCACGTCACCAGCACCAGTAGACAGTCGGGTCAACGGAGTGCGCGTCATTCAGATGACCCGGGTCGCGGACATGCGTGGTCACCTGGCCGCCACCGAATTCAAGGACTTGCCATTCACCCCACAGCGCAGCTTCCTGGTGTTCCAGGTTCCCAGCGCCGAAATACGCGGCGAGCATGCCCATCGTCGGTGCCATCAGTTGTTGATGTGCGTGCACGGTGCCGTGACCGTGATGGTCGACGATGGCGAGCAGCGCGAGGAGTACCTTCTGGACACACCGGAAACCGGCCTGCATATCCCGCCGCTGATCTGGGCCTCGCAGTTCCGATACACCGGCGATGCAGTACTGCTGGTACTGGCTTCGGCACCTTATGACCCGACGGATTACATCCGCGACTATGATGAATTTCTCGCCGAGATCAAGTCCGGCCCAGCATCGTCATGAAGCGAGCGTTTCAAGGCTGGCCGGTGCCTGACCCGAACAAATGAGCCTCGACGCCCTGCAGGCGCGTCCGTCGTTCCGCTTTCTGGTCGTGGGCGCCGCCAATACGCTCCTGACCTGGCTGTTCTTCGCCTTGCTGGTCACCTGGCTGCCACACCAGGTCGCATTGATCCTGGCCTACCTGCTCGGGATTGCCATCGCCTGGCTGGGCAACAGTCGCTGGGTGTTCCAGTCCCGACCCGGCTGGCTGCAGGCCGCGGTTTATCCCTTGATTTACCTCTCCACCTGGCTGATCAACGCCGGGCTGCTTGAATGGCTGATTGTGGTCCAGGATATTGGGCCGCGGCTCGGACAGGCCATGGCTTTGCTGGTGATCGTACCCATCAGCTTTGCCCTCAATGCCACCCTGCTTGACGCCCGCCACCCAAACCGTATTGATCTGGCGCTGACCCTGCTTCCGGCGCTGGCCCTGACCTTCGCGGTACTCTGGCCGCTGCTGGGCGGATTCTGGCTCAGTGACGATGTGCCGAACCTGTACCGCGCCTACAGCCAGGCTGCTGCCAATGAGTTATGGAGCGGCACGCTGGCGTTTTTTCACAATCCGGTCGATGCAGTCGGCAATTTCTACCGGCCGGCAATGATGACCAGCATTGCCCTGCTGTTCCTTGCATTCTCCGACTGGTATCCCGGCTGGGCCGCCGCCAGCCTGCTGATGCACCTGGCCAACGTCTGTCTCGTCGTGCTGCTTGTGCGTCGCGTGCTGGCCTGGGCTGCCTGGGCCGATCCCGCAGTGCCGATTCGGGTGCCAATCCTGTTGCCTGCGCTGGCGGCAATCCTGTTCGGGCTCAATCCGCTCCTCATGGAAGGGGTGGCCTGGGTCTCGGCCAGGGCCGACTCGGCCGTCACCCTGTTCAGTCTGGCTGGCGCCTGGTTCTGGGCCGGTCGGCCGGGTTCGGGATCGAAAATGGCTGGGCACTGGTCACCGTGGATGTTGCCCGTGCTGCTTGTGCCGGCGCTGGGCTTCAAGGAATCGGCCGTGATCCTGCCATTGCAGATCCTGTGCCTGGCACTGGTCTGGCCAGGTCGGCTGGGACACCATCGATGGGGCGCGCTACTGCTGGCCGGTCTACTGGCCGCAGCCTTCATGGTCGTGCGCGCGCTGATCCTTCACAACCCGGTGGCAGCCACCATCGATGGAATCGGCATCCTTGCTTCTTTGCCACTCTGGTGGTCATCGCTGTTCGCCGGCAATACCCTGATGTCCCTTGTCTGGCTGGCCAGCGGGGTGTTGATGTTCATCCTGGTTTCGATGCTTTGCCGCGGGCCGCAATTCCGGCTGGCGCTTGGGCTTGTTGCCGCCGGCGCCGGGCTGGGACTTGCAACCCTGGTTGGCCTCGGCGGGCTGGAAGCCGGCGGCGAAGGCGGCCGGCTGCTTTACGGTCCGCTGGCCTGGGTCGTCACCGGGCTCGGCGTCGGCTTGGCAGCAATTCCCCGGCAATCACTCGTCGCCACTTGCATGGTGGTGGCGGCTTTGCTGGGCAGCCTGTTGACGGTACAGCAAATTGCAGCCTATCGCGCAGTACAGGATAGCGCCCGAGCCCTGGTCGACGCCGTCCCGCAACACGTGCAGGAACATCCTGGTCTGACCCTGCTGCTCGTGCCCGACACGGTCGGCTTCGTGGTCGCCTTTCGCAACGCCCAGGGAGG
>JBLRWT010000160.1:0-5403 GCA_047921095.1 Wenzhouxiangella sp.
CCGCGATAGATCTGTGCGGAGCTGCCGGTGAGATTGTTTAGCACGTAGAACCGGGCGACGATGCGGTCGATTCCGCCCGGGCTGTTGTCCTGCACCCAGCCAGCCTCGCCGCTGGGCACCTGCATGGCACAGACGCCGGAATAGCGCGCAAAAGTTGGGCTGTCGGCTGGGCCGCTGGCCAGGACGTTGCCGGAAGCGCCGCTCCAGTTGTCGGTGGTGCAGGCGAGTGCGGCCTGGGAGGCAAACAGCAGACCGGCTGCGGCAAGTGCCAGTCTGGCAGAGAAAAATCGATTCATGCTCATTTGGTTCATGCTCCTGGAGGATCGAAAGTAGTTCCGGAATCAGTTGCCGTGCGGGCCGATTCTCCCTGTGCCAACACGGACTTCGGAGCGCCGCTTTCGACCGACTACGCGATCATATCAGCGCAGGGGTGGCAATTGCAACCCGCCACGCCGGGGTTTCCGACGTCTCTGGACGCCGGGCGAAACGGCTCTCAGGGTAAATAAACGTCCGGCCGGGCCGGATTCTGTCAGTTTTTTTCTCAGTGCCCGAATTAAAGCGCCGGGCTGCTGGCCGCGCGCAACGGGCAAACCGCCGCGCCGCAGGTGCGGCGCGGCGTCCGATGCTCAATCCAGCGCCTCGAACGAATCGGCGAAGATCCGGTCGGCGGTGTTGACGGTGACGGTTTCCTCCGAGATGGCAGGTTCATCGGCCGGATCGTCGGTCATGTGAACCGCCTGGTTGGTGACCGTGCGCTCCGTCTCGATTGCCCCGCCCACAACCCGGGCGCTGTAGGTCAGCGTGGCCGAGGTATCGCGTTCGACGAGGTCGAAGCAGACGATGGTGGAGTTGGTAATCGCCCCACCGGGCTGCGCATTCTGGACCAGTGCGGTTGCCTCGCTTCCGGCTGCATTTTCCATGCCCACGGTTACAGCGTCGTCGAGTGGCGACAAGTTGTTGTAGGCGAATACATACTCGTAGGCGCCCGGCGCATCACTGGGCGTTCTGCGGATGATGACCTGGAAATCCCAGGTGACCGAACCATCGCCACCGAAAGGTTGCACATCGTCGTATTCGATGATGATGATGTTCGGCCCCGAGGTGGCCAGCGAAACACCCTTGAAGTTGCCCGGGTCGTTGACGATTTCCATGTCCTGCCAGAGGATGGCCGCCAGATTGTTCGGCAGCGCCGGATTCGGGATGTTCTGCGGCACCCACGGCAGCCCGCCATAGTTGGCGGCCGGATTGCCGATCACGAAACCGTCATCAGTAAAGCCGATGCCGGTGTGCGGGACGCCAAACAGATCGATTGGCTCGCCTGCAGCGAATGCATTGAACACCACGGTATCGAGGACGGGTGGACCCAGGTTGACCGGAGAAATTCCGAAGCCCTGAAGGTTGACGTATCCGCCGAATCCCGTGTCACAGGAAAGCGTTTCGGCATTGGTGGTCATGTCGTAGCCGATGGTCGGTAGCCCCAGATCGAATTGCCAGTCGATGCGGTTGCCGTCCACCGTCGCCGTACCATTGCTGACGGCCACGGACTCGGGAATCAGTTCCAGGCCGTCCGGAATCACGTCGGAGATGTCGTAACTGAGTGTGCTCCCCGTGATATTGCTGTCGACAAAGATCGTGTAGTCGACAATATCTCCAGGCTCGGCAACTTCGACGCTGGCGGTCTTGACGACATCATCGGCCCGGCGGAACAGGTCAACCGGTACGGTGAAGACATCCCCGCTGCGGCCCGCGGCCGAACCCAGTGCCAGCGCGCCGTACCAGCGGCCCGGCCCGGACGAGTCGATGTTGAACTCTATGGCCAGATTCCATGCCTGGCCCTGCGGGACGCTGCCGGCGGGGCCGGAGGCCGAAAGGCTGGAGTTGGCCCCGGCAGCGGCCGGCACCACGGCATCGTACAGGCGAATGAGGTCCGGCTGGCTGCCCGAACCCTGGAAGTTCTGGACCACGATGCCCCACTGCCCGGCAGCCGGATTGCGCACGTCGCAGCGCTCTGCCGAACCCGAAAGCTGCGGCGCGCATGCGACCAATCCAGCCGAGAAGTTCACGACATACAGGTCGGCGTCCGGTGATTCATCCGATTCGATTTCGGCCACGAGCCGCTCGGTGCCCTCGGGCACTACGAACTGCTTGACGAACACATCGGCGAAGTTGTCGAACGGGTTGGGGGTCGGATCCTGATTGAGCTGGATTTCCGTCTCGGTGGCCTCGACCAGGCCTGAGCTGTCGACTTGCAGGCTGTCGATGGCGATGGACTCCAGGCCGGTGAACAGCCGCGAGCCGGTGTCTCTACGGGTCTCGATCACCGCCGGATCCGGGAAGGTGCCATCCGTCACGAACGCCGCCACGGCCATGCGATGCCGGCCCAGCGGGGCTGATTCGGCATTGATCGAATTGCCCAGCGATATGAGGACGCTGGTCAGATCAACATTGACCAGACCGAAAGCCCATTGCTCGCGTGCCGCATCATTGAAGTCGGCATCGAAGGTGACTTCAACGGACTCGCCTGCATCGAGCGTGAATACCGACGGAGTGGCAGTCAGCACGGCGCCGGCAGGCAGGCCTTCGAAGTTGATCTCCCAGCTTGTCCGGGTCGGGAGGAATCCGCTGAAGATGCCGTCTTCGACCATGCGGAACGTGCGCGTCCAGCTGCAGGTGCGGATGCACTGGCCCTTGGCCAGTTGCGGCAGGTTCAGCGTGCTGGGGTCACCACCGGACTGCGGGTCGGCGCTTGTGAAACTTGCGGCCGTCTCGTTCATCACCAGCAGCGCGTTGACCGCTTCTGCCGCATCCACCCGGCCGGTGCCGCGATCGAACGGATCGGACTGCGTCTGGCCGTTTTCCTTGCGGATGTCGGTCGCCGCCTGCGCCTTCATGACCAGGGCGGAGTGAACTTCGGCCGGCGTCCAGTCGGGATGCTGGGCGCGCACCAGCGCGGCCGCGCCAGCAACGTGCGGGCTGGCCATGGAGGTGCCGCTGAGGAATCCCCAGGTATCGCCCAGCGTGCCCAGGTCGCCCAGGGCTGCGAAAATCGCGGAACCGGGCGCCGAGAGATCGGGCTTGAGATTGTCGGCAACAGCGGGGTTGGGGCCGCGTGAGCTCCCAGCGGCCATGATATCGCCCAGCGCCGGATCCAGAAGGGTGCCGGCAGTATCCGGATCGATGGCGGCGGTCGCATCGGCGGTTGCGATCACCCAGTTGCGCAGCGCCAGGCCGTCGTCATTTCCGATCATGACCGCCGGGATGGTGGTGTCCTCCAGCGCGCCCATGACGATCGGTGCGGCGCCCGCGGCATTGTTGAATACCGCCACCGCGACAGCACCGGCATCGGCCGCATTCGTGACCTTGTCGGCAAACGGGCACGTGCCGCGCGAAATCAGCGCGATGCTGCCGAGAAAGGTATCAGCGGCAAAGGCGGCACAGCCCAGCGGGTTGGTTTCATCGAACACGATGTCGGCGCCGATGAGCGCGCCCTGGGCCGGGCCGCTTCCCTGCACGGCCGGAATATCGACCAGCGAGGACGGCACGCTGCCGGGGCCCGTCGCCGAAACGCCGGAATTGAACAGCAGGCGATCGTGTGTCTGGTTGGCCACCGAGGTGATCCACGGGGCGTCGGCCGGCGAGCCAACGGTCGCGGCGCCCGGGCCTGAGTTGCCGGCCGAGGTGGCAACAAAGACGCCGGCTTCGCGCGCGGCCAGGAAGGCGAGCGCGTCGCCGTCCGCCCAGGGATTGTTGGAACCGCCTCCAATCGAGAAGTTGGCCACATCAACGATGGCCGCATCCAGCGTCAGCTGGTCGATGGCGGCGATGATTGCACTTCCTGGACAGGCGCCGCTAAAGTCGTCATCACACACATCGTAAATCACGATATTTGCGTGCGGCGCCACACCGGAGACATCCACGACCGCAGTGGTGCCGGGCACGGTCACGCCGGTAACGAAATTGCCGGCCGCGGTGGCGGCAACATGGCTGCCGTGGCCGTTTTCATCCTCCGGGGTGTTGTCCTGGGTGAATGAATAGGCGCCGATGACCTTGCCGTTGCACTGCAAGTCCGGGTCGAAGTTCGAATCCTCGGGATTGCAGCGGCCAAGGTAGACGCCCTCGCCCAGCGGGTTGGTGATGGTGAATCCGTCCGCGCCAGTCTCGGCAAACGACGGGTGGTTGTTCTTCATGTTCAGGCCGGTATCCAGGATACCGACGACGATCCCCGCGCCGAGGTTCGACGGGCCGCCAAAAGAGCCGTCCCAGACCCGGTCGGCACCGATGAACACCGGACCCCGGTCAGTCTGCGGAAACCGGTAGAACTCCGGCCGGACTTCAGCAACGCCCACCATGCCCGCGACCTGCTGAGCTTCCTCCTCGGTCAGCTTCATCACGGCGCCGTTGAAGGCGGCGCGAAACTGGCGGGAGACTTCCAGTGGCCGCTGCAGGGCACGCTCGATCGATTGCAGCCGGTTTGCCTGCTGGTCGGCGAGAAAGTTCATGTAGGTGATGCTGGCCGGGGATTCAGGGTTGAGCCTCGGCTCTCCCAGGGTGCGTGGATTTGTCGGTTCAAGCGCGATCCCGGCCGGCTGAATGACCTCGCCTGTGTACAGCGCCAGCGGGGGCTCGGTATAGCGGACGATGTAATCGCGCCGGCCGTCCTTGTCGGCGCTGGCGAATTTCTGCATGCTGTCGATGCCGACTGCCTCGAACAGCGGCTTTTCCGTTTTGGGCTGGAAACCCTCGATGGTTGACAGGCTATCGGGCGCAGGCTGGGCGTGCAGACCCGAGGCCGCTGCGAGGAGGATCAGGAAAATGGCGCGAAGTCCTGCATTACGAATCACTGCTTCAGTCACAAGCTTCTCCCTACTTTTTGTTTATTGAGTTGTTTTTCGGAAGCCGCTCAATAATTCACGTTTGAGCTTGATGACTTGCCGCTTTTTGCATCCTGATCCGACCGAATGCGCAGCGCTGGACTGTAGCCCAAGGCACCTGGGAAGTCAAAGCTTATCGGACATTATTCCCGCACCGGGGAATACGGAGGCGCAGGTTCCACGGCTCTTGCGACCGTGCATTCAGAAAATCTCGGCGATGCAGCATCTGAGCGAGCCGCCGGCCTTTTCGACTTCGTCGAGTTCGACGGAGTGGACGTTGAATTTCCAGTCGTGCTCGATGATGCGCTGCTTTTCCGGGGCCAGGGCGCGCCAGGCGGTGGCGGAGATGAACAGGTCGTTGAAGGTCAGCGCCAGGCAGTTGCCGGCGAATGCTTCCTTTTCCTCGCGCGTGAGTTCCAGCACATGGCCGGGAAATGCCTCGGCGATGGCTTCGGGCACTTTCGGGTCGACGAAGGCGTCCGGACAGATGACCAGTGCACGCGAGGCCAGCACCGCCATCACGACATTGGTG